>CAVIFH010000108.1:0-6627 GCA_963641615.1 bacterium
AAGAAATGCACCATGTTTACCGACAAGGTGCAGGATAAGCATGTCCTTGAAAGCAAGGCAAGTCAGAGTTCAAAGTATGAGCTTGACTGGAAATTTAACTATCAGAAGGGCGTGGACGAATTCTACAACACCTACACCGAATGCGGCATCTGCAAACTCGGGAAGCGGGAAAACTGCTTTGAATTTGTGCCTTGCCTCTGCAATATGGACGAGCGGAACTACCGCAACGAGGGCGGACAGCTTCACCGCACGAAGACGCTGGCAAAGGGCGATGACTGCTGCAACTTCCATGTGACCAGAATAAAGTAATTTGATTTTTGAGGAACGAATATGAAAAAAGAAAAGATGCCTGCGTTTTTATGCTTTGCGGCTTCGCTGCTGCTTTATATCGCCGCGGCTGTCAGTCACTTTGCTTCAAGCGACACTTCCATGACGGTGGTGTGGATCTGCCTCGGTTCAGCCCTCCTGTGCCTGGGCGCAGTGCAAAAGAATAGGCAAAATAAAAAAGAAGAGAAATAACCCGATACATGGGCTCTGCGAAAGATTTTTGCGGTTTACTGCAAAAATCTTTTACGGAGCAGTTGAAAAACATTCTTGCGTGGGAAGCATCTATGCACCGGTGCTTGACGTGGGTGTGTACCCATGATATAATAGAACCATCCCAAGAGGAAGAGGGTGCGTGATGGCAGACAGCCAGGCAAAAGCGCAGTGGGACAGCGCAAATACCACTCGCATCGTAATGAAACTGAACAATCACACAGACGCAGAAATTCTCGCAAAGCTTGCGGCAGTTGAAAGCAAGCAGGGCTATATCAAGCAGCTCATCCGCGCAGACATCGCCAAGTAGGAAAGGAGACGATTCAATGACCATGCAGGAAGCTTCCCGTATCATTCTCGGCTTGAGAGCTGCAGGATGGGGAGAGAAGGAAATCAATGATTTTATCCTTTGGGTAGAGAGCGGCGAACCTCAGTATCGTCCGAAAGCCCCTGAAAAGAAAGTTTAAGAAATAGACAGCATTGGTACCCAAAAGGCAACAGTCTGGATTTGCTGATGATTCTCCGCAAAGACAGAAGAAAAACCTATATTACGGAGCAACAAAAGTAAACAGCAAGCCCCAGAGAGCGCACTGCCCTCCGGGGTTCTTAATATGCTGCGCTTCAAAAGAGAGCGACTATTAAGGAGCGCTGCGGCGGGAATTTAAATTCACTCTATCAGTCACGCTGTTCGGCGTCGACACACACTGAGGTATGATTGCCACCGGCAATCATTTAGATTTCAGATTCGCTGCGCGGAGCACCACCTCTGGGAGGAAGCCTTTTGATGCTTGCAGCAAGGCCACGGAGGCTATTCGTTGCATCTACTGCCTTAAGTTCATTTTTATTTTACACAAGTCAGTTCGGCTAAATACACATCGCATTCAGTATTGCAGAGCATCGTTCAGCAGAGCGGTGCTCTTTTTTGCGCACAAAGGATCAGATCCCGTGCAGCTGCCGAAGCAGTCGTCCGGGATCTGTGTTTTGGGCTGCCGGTGCCGGGAAGGCACCGGCTTTTGGTTTGGGTTCGTTCGTTTCAGCTGGTCAGATTTCCGGGAAGAGGGTCTCGGAAGTCTGCGGCGTCAGTTGGGATTGTGAGCTGGTTTTCCAGGCACTGTTCTTTCGGATGTACTCCGCCAGGAAGGGGGCACATTCGGAAGCGGGATCTTCGAAGGCCTCGAGAGCCGCGGCAAAGTTGCTGCGGAACTGCCCGACGGTTTCCAGAAGAGCCTGCGCATCGGGTACATACTCTCCCAGAGCCTGCGTGATGCGCTCTGCGGCCGAAGCTTTGTCCGCGCCGGTCAGATCCAGAATGCCGATCGAATCGCCGAAAAATGCCCGCGCCGCCTTAGCCAGGCCGCCTGCATTGCGGAAGACGATCTGACGGATCTCCGCTCTGTCCCGATGGCTCAGAATCTTTTCGAAAACAGCCGTCCAGAAGGCTTCGTCGGTCTCTTCCTTCGCGAGGAAGACCCCGAGGATTGTAAGCCTTCCGTTCGCGTCTGCACTGAGGATGACATACAGCGTGCTCTCTGTGAGGTCGAATCGCAGTACCAGCAGGCACCGCAGCGGCGCATACAGATTTCGATAGTTCGAATTCAATCCCGCGCGGATGTCCACGCTTCCGTATGCGTAGAATGTCAGCGGCTCCTCTGCCGTGCCGACATTGCCGCCCGCATGGACGGTGATGTTTCCGGTATGGATGTCGCGGCCGGTGGCGTTGCCGTCGGTACGCACATCCAGCGTCTGCGTGTTCACATTGCTGATGTCCAGATCCTTCGAGTGGTTTTCAATGTAGATGCCGCTGCTCTGGCCGTGCAGATTATCGATCACGGTATCCAGCGGATCTTCCCCGGAGCCGGCGCCTGCGTCGGCGTTCAGCTCGGCGTCCTTGGCCAGGATGTTCGGCTTGGTGCCGGCGTCTCCGCTCACTTTACCGTTTACATCCAGCTTCAGGTTCTCTTCCGCCGCGATCTGTCCGATGGTCGTGTCGCCTTCGCTGCGGATCGTGATATTCTCGCCGGATGCATCGATATGCTTCGCTTCCGCGTCGAGGTCCAGACTTCCGCCGAGGGAATTGGCATCGAGGGTGTCGCTCTTGAGTGTGCCGTCCGTGCGGATGTCGCCGTCGAGGGTGTTCAGACCGATATGACCCTTCACTTCGGTTTCCGTCAGCGTGAGATCGCCGATGCTGTCCAGATAGAGGTCGTTCGGCGTTTCAGCATTCACCGTGCCGCCCGTCTGCACGGACAGGCCGTGACCCGCTTCGCCGATGCCGTCTCCCGCGTGCAGCGTGAGATCGCCGCCGGTCGTCACGGTTGTACCTGCATCCAGTGCATCCTGCTTGGCTTTGTCCGCCGCCTGCTGGGCTGCCTCATAGGCGTCCTGCTTCCGGCGGGCTTCGGCTTCCGCTTCGGCTGCTTTGGTTTCCGCTTCGGTCAAAATCTTTTGCGCTTCTTCCAGCGCCTGCTGCGCCGCCTCGCTCTCGGTCTGCTCCGCATCGGGATTTTGCAGGAGCTCGTCGAGCGCTTGCTGCGCCTCGTTGACAGCCTCTTCGGCTATCTTCGCCTTTTCGCGCTTCACGTATGCCTCCGCTTCGGCCACTTTGGCCTCGGCCTTGGCACTGTTGGCCTCTTTCTGTGCCTCCGCAGCGTCATCTCCGGCGGCGGTGTTTCCGTCGAGGATGCTCTCCGGTGCACTGAGTGTCGCATTTCCGGATGCGGTGATGCTCTTGAGGATCAGGTCGTCCGTCAGCTCCGTGATGTTCAGGTTCTTGCCGCTGGCTGTGAGCGTGCCGCCCTGGGCGGAATCGGTGTCGATGCGGAAAGCTTCCGTTTCAGTCCCGATGATGCCGTCCTTCGCGTACAGTTCGATGCTCTCGGCTTTTACCTGTGCATCTCTGCCCAGATGGTCGCCGGCTGTGATGCTCTGCTGTGCGGTGATGCGCGCCGTGCCGCCGGCCTCGATGGGGCCGACCGTCAGGTCGCCATCGCGGTTCGCGAGATTCAGATCGTCCTTCGCGGAGGCATTGACCTGCCCTTCTCCGCTCTGCGCGACCAGATCCAGCGTACCGATGTCATCGACGGAGATGTCGCCCCGGGCGTCGGCAGTGATCGTGCCGTCCGCATCGGTCGTTATGCGCCGATCCGTTTCGCCGATCGTACCGTTTTTCGCCGTCAGGTCAACATTGCCGCTTGCCGTCAGGTTCGGCTGCGTCTGGGTATCCGTGCGTGTGTCAAGGATACTGCCCGGTGCCGCGAGTGCCACATTGCCATAGGAGCGGATCTCGCCGAGACCCATGTCGCCGCTCATTTCGGTGATGTTCACATCGCCGCCGGCGGTGACATCCAGCCGCTTTGCTTCGTCGCTTCGCTCGATCCAGAGCCACGCGAAATCATAGGTGAACTGCAAAGCCCACTTGTCCTTCTGCGTCAGGTCATCTGTGACGGAGCTGTCGGCATCGAGAGCGTATACCGTGCGGTCCACGGGCTCGCGCAGCTTCGCCGTCAGCACCAGCTCGCGCTCGCGCTGTTCCAGTGTCAGCTTTTGCGTGTCGCCCACGCCGCCTGCGGCGGTCAGCGTGACATTTTCCGCCGTGATGTTCACGAAGCCGTCCGTGCCTTCGATGGCGCCGTTTTCGCTCACGAGCGTCACATTGTACTTGTCGGACTTGATCTCGCCTGCGGTGAGGGTGCCGCTGTGCTGGGTGATGGTGATGTCGCCTTCGTTGGTGACAAACGCCGCTCCGGTAGCTTCGCCCACATCAATGCTGATGGCGCGGCGCGTCTCATCGGGACGTGTGCTCTCCCGGGAGGCGTAATCCAGATGCTTCTGCGCTTCGGCGGCCACCTCGGCGATTTCCTCTTCCGTGAGGTTTTCACTGATGGTGTCCTTCAGCGTGTGCTGATCGACATAGTCGATGCCCGCTGCGAGCCAGCTTGTGATCTTCGCATCGTCCACCTGCGGCTGCCCCTGCTCATCGAGCTGCGTCTCCGCCGTCAGCGGGAGGAGCAGATCCGCGAGCTGCCTATAGGCTTCGCCGTCGCCCTTTTCGCCCTGCTTGAGAAGGTCTTTGACCGTCTCCTTCGGCAGGAGTTCATTCAGCGTGTCCTCCGCAATACTGCCCTCCGCGATGAGCTGCGTCAGCACATCCGCGTTCAGGAGCTGCATTACTTCGCTGCGGGCGATGCGCTGCACCAGCATATCCGCGATCTCTTCTGCGCTCTGCCGGAGCAGAGGCTCATAGATCGTTTCCGGATCCGCTGTGCCGGCCTTTTCGCCGCTCACTTCCTCGCCGCTCTGCGTCAGGCCCGAGCCGGTCTCCACGGTGGGTCTTGCGCCGGTGTACAGCGCATCGCCCAAGAGCTCGACCGAGTCGATGAAGTAGTTGTCGGCGTGGGTAATATAGAGCGTGTCGTCGGTATCGATGATCAGGCGATGGTCCGCTTCACCGATGTCGCCGAGGGCGGAGAGCGTCAGCTTCGCACTGTTCACTGTGCGGAAACGGATGTAGCCCTCCGGTGCGGTGGTTCGGATGCTGCCCTCGCGGCTGATGAGCGCTGTCGCGGTGCCGCGGGATTCGATAATCGGGAACTCAATGTCGTCCTTCACACTGGCGGTAAAGCTGCCGCCCTCGAGAGAGACGTTCGCCGTTTTCAGGCTGCCGCTGCCGTTAAGGTCAAACTCGCTGCTTTCCAGCGTTGTTACGCCGCCGAGCACGGTATCGCCGCCGACTGTCAGGTCGAAGCGGGAGCCGGTGCCGTCAAGCGCGGAGTCGAGGGTCAGAGCGCCGCCGACAGCTGCAGTAATGGCCGCATCCTCTGCGAGTACCTTTCCGACAATGTGCAGTGCGCCGTCGGTGCTTGTGGCTGTCAGGCTGCTGCCGTTCATCGTCAGGGTATCCTGCAGTTCGATGCCGCGTTTGGCGCTGAGGGTTGCTTCGCTTCCGGTAAGACCGATCGCTTCGGCCGCCGTCAGTGTGCCGTTCGAGCTCGTGGCCGTCAGGCTGCTGCCGTTTACGGTGAGGGTATCGCCGAATGCAATGTCTTTCTCCGCAGTCAGGTTGGCTTCGGCGCCCTTGGTCAGGTCGGCCGTGCCGGTTACCGCGATGCCGCCATTCGAGCTGTTGGCCGTGAGGGTGCCGCCGGTCAGCTTCAGTGTGTTGAGCCGGATGTCAGTCTCGGCCTGCATGATGGCAGTCTCCGTAATGTCGCTCGCGCCCGTGACGGTGATGCCGCCATGCTCGGAGGTCAGATGCAGCGTTTCCTTGTCACTGTCGTCATCGTCCCGCATGGTCACGGTGCCGAGTTCCATGTCATCCCCGGAGGTCAGGGCCGCGTTGCCGTCGTTCAGATCGACCGTGGTGATTGTGAGGGTTTCGCCGGCTTGAATCTTCGCATCGGTATTGCCGGTGCCGCCCTTGGTGATGTACGCCTTGAGGCTGCTGCCCTCCACGCTGCCGCGTGCCTGAAGCTTCAGCACGGCGCCGTTCGTAAGATCGATGGCGTTGAAGGTGACATTCCCGCTCGCCGTATAGTTGAGCTTTCCACCGTCGATGCGTGTCGAGACGATGGAGCCATCGCCGCTGATATCGACGAAAGCTTCGGAGTCGAGCACCTGCTGCTTGCCTGTGAGATCGACGAATGTCAGATTCGCGGTTCCGCCTGCCGTGTAGGGGGTGAGCGTGATCCGCTTTGCTTCGGTGCCGATGCTGGAATTCTCCGCGAAGATCTTCGCCTCGTCGGCGGTAATGCCGCTGCCGGCCTGTGCAAGCGTGCTGTGCAGACCTTCGAGACGGAGGTTCACATTCCGGCCCGTAATCGCGCCCAGCTTGTAGGTATTGCCCTCATAGCCATCGTCTTTGACGACAGCGCTGTTGACGCGCACGTGCTGCTGGATATTCGGCGTGCCGATGGTCGTTACTTCGCCGTCCGAGCTGACCACGACGCCCGCGCTCGCACCGGAGCGAATCCAGTTGCGCGTCACGTCGTCCTTCTTGCAGATGGATACCAGATACGTTTTGTTGTTTGCCGTACCGGTATAGATGCTGGTCACCGTGACGTCTGTGCTTGCGCCGAGTGCCTTACATACATC
>CAVIFH010000109.1:0-6602 GCA_963641615.1 bacterium
GCCTACGGATGTTGAGAACAAGAAGCGTGTCTGCGTCGTCGGCGGCGGTGTGGGCTGTGCCATTGCGCTGCCTGCCGCAAAGGCATTTCTGGATGCCGGCGCCATTGTAGACGTAATCATTGGCTTCCGCAATAAGGACATTGTCATCCTGGAGGACGAATTCCGTCAGGCATCCACCAACCTGTATCTGATGACCGATGACGGCTCCTACGGCGAGAAGGGCTTCGGCACTGTAAAGCTGCAGCAGCTTCTGGAGAGCGGCATTCAGTATGACGAGGTTCTGGCAATCGGGCCGGTGCCCATGATGAAGTTCGTATGCAAGACCACCGAGCCCTTCGGTGTGCACACCATGGTTTCCCTGAACCCTATCATGGTGGACGGCACTGGTATGTGCGGCGGCTGCCGTGTTACCGTCGGCGGCGAAACCAAGTTTGCCTGCGTCGATGGGCCGGAATTTGACGGTGCAAAGGTTGACTTTGCGGAGCTGATGAGCCGCAATGTGACATACCGCGACCGTGAAGCGGAAGTTGCCAAGGATCATGTCTGCCGCATGGAAGCCATGGGCAAGGCACTGATTAAATAAGGAGGATATGGATTATGCCAAATATGACTCTGACCAAAACACCCATGCCCGAGCAGGATCCTCAGGTTCGTGCACGCAACTTTAAAGAGGTTGCTCTGGGATATACCGCACAGATGGCTCAGGAAGAGGCAGGCCGCTGCCTGAACTGCAAGAAGCCCAAGTGTGTAGAGGGCTGCCCTGTCAACGTCCGTATCCCTGAGTTCATTGCCAAGGTTGCCGAGGGTGACTTCAAAGCAGCCTATGAAATCATTACATCTACAAATGCTCTGCCGGCACTGTCCGGCCGTGTATGCCCCCAGGAAACCCAGTGCGAAGCCCGCTGTGTCCGCGGCGTAAAGGGTGAGCCGGTGGCCATCGGCCGCCTGGAGCGGTTCGTAGCAGACTGGTACCGTGAGAATATCAACGCCATGCCTGAGAAGCCCGCATCCAACGGCAAGATGGTTGCGGTTGTAGGCTCCGGCCCTGCCGGCCTGACCTGCGCTTCCGACCTGGCAAAGAAGGGCTATCAGGTGTCCCTGTTCGAGGCACTGCATACCGCAGGCGGCGTGCTTGTTTACGGCATTCCGGAATTCCGTCTGCCCAAGGCGATTGTCGCCAATGAAGTTGCAAAGCTGGAGGCACAGGGCGTCAAGGTGATGACCAACATGGTCATCGGCCGTGTGCTCACCATTGATGAGCTGTTCGAGATGGGCTATCAGGCCGTGTTTGTTGGCTCCGGCGCCGGTCTGCCTATGTTCATGAACATTCCCGGCGAGTCTCTGAAGGGCGTTCTGTCCGCCAATGAGTATCTGACCCGTACGAACCTGATGCGTGCGTACGACGAGAGCTATGATACGCCGATCATCAAGTCCAAGGCTGTTGCCGTTGTAGGCGGCGGCAACGTGGCAATGGACGGCGCGCGCTGCGCGATGCGTCTTGGTGCGGAGAAGGTATATATCGTCTATCGCCGCGGCGAGGCCGAAATGCCTGCCCGTAAGGAAGAGCAGCATCACGCCAAGGAAGAGGGCATTGAGTTCAAGACGCTGTGCAACCCGGTTGAGATCCTCGGTGACGAGAATGGCCGTGTATGCGGCATAAAGTGCATCCGCATGGAGCTGGGTGAGCCGGACGCTTCCGGACGCCGCCGCCCTGTGGAGATCCCCGGCAGTGAATTCGTGCTGGATGTGGATACGGTCATCATGGCTCTGGGCACAAGCCCCAACCCGCTGATCCGCTCCACCACACCGGGTCTGGATACAAACCGCAAGGGCTGCCTGATCGTCAATGAAAACGAGATGACCACCCGTGAGGGCGTCTTCGCAGGCGGCGATGCCGTTACCGGTGCTGCCACCGTTATCCTGGCTATGGGCGCCGGCAAGAAGGGCGCAGCTTCCATTGACGCTTACCTGAACAAATAAAATATACTAAAACATAATTTCGCCATAAAACCATGCCGTGGGACTTCCCGCGGCATGGTTTTTTGAAAGCGAAAAAAGTACCGCCGGGTGAAGCAAACGCATTCATCCGGCGGCGCTGTTTTTACAAATGAAATTACTCGAGGGTTACAGTGCCCCATTCGCTGGGATCGCTGTTAATCTTCTGGGTGCCGCTCCAGGCCATCTGGGGAATGTACTCTGTGCCCGGGCAGGGGTAGCTGATATCGGTGATGGCGAAGTTGCAGGAGAGAACGTCGCCGCTCTGGGGAGTGTAGACCGCAATGTTCTTATTGGAGAAGCAGGACCAGGGGATAATTGCTTCCCATGTAAAGCCGGTGGTAGTAACTTCTACGGCGCAGCTGTAGCCATCCAGCACGCTCTCGCCGCCGTCCATGCCGACGCTGACAAAGCGCTGGCGGTTCTCCTTGGAAACCATGGAGCGATCAATGGCGGTATCCCAGTAGGGATCATCCATAACGAAGTATACCAGGAAATCATTGGTGCCGTACTCGGTGCGATCCGGGTCTGCAGTGGGATCGGTGGAGATATAGAGCTTCAGGTTATCCTCGCCGTCAATGGGAAGCATCTCGATGGCGCCCAGAGGCGTATCCTCGGTGACTTCGGCTGCCATGTACAGATTCTCTTCGTCCCATGCAAGATAGAACTTTGCAGAGCAGTCGTTCTCGCCCTGCCACATCAGCTCATCGCGGATGACCTGAGAGGCATCCTTTACAACCGCGGGGGAATCCAGGTTCCACTCGTCCAGCTTGCCGTCGATGGTGACGGACTCAATCTTATGGGCAGTGATGTTGGGGCGTGCAGCGGCCTCTTCTGCCATTACGGGAACGGCAAGGGTCAGCGCTGCCAGAACACCCGCTGCAATTCTGAAAAGCTTGTTCATAATAGTGTGCTCCTTTCGATAACGGAATGTTTCAATTCCTCATTTTCCGTACTCTTATCTTAACACAGATTTGCAGAAATGAAAGCAAGAGAATTCCGCACAATCCTTGTAAAATCCTGCACGAGGCCCAAAAGTCGCTAGAATTTCGAACAGTAAAGCGAAGAAATGGGGGACTGCCAAATCGCGGCAGTCCCCCACATGAAGAGAAGCGTGGACGCTCATTTATTTCGTGACAGCCAAAGCATTCCGGCCCTGACCGTCAGGGAATCATGCATTGGGAAGTTTATGGCTCCGCGCCGCCCTTTTCGGATGAGTCATGATTACTCGACGGTAATCGTCGTGCTGAGGTCGCCGACGGAAATGGTATGCTCACCGGCTTCCAGCGTCAGGTAAACAGAAATCACACGGAACTGGCCTTCTGCCACGCCGATGAACTTGGTAGCAGCAACTTCGCCGTCAACCAGAATCTGAGCATCCAGAGAGCCCGCGCCGCCATTGTTCTTGGCAACGAAATTAATCTCAAATTCCTCGCCTGCAGCAGCATGGTTCACAGCGGTCTGTCTGGTAGCCTGGCTGCCCCAGCTGTTGGTATATTCTTCTGTAATGACGATCTGCGGCGTCGTCAGCAAACTCAGCTCGATATCAGCGGGAGCGCTGTAGAGGATGCCATAGGAATCCGTATACAGCACATCACCCAGGTTATTGGGCATATCGATCTCCGGGTTTTCCTTAGCCAGCATTGCCATATACAGGCGGGTGGCATTGGTCACACCGATGTCGTCCTGCAGCTCGCCCCAGGATTTTGTCTTGTCCTCGGCATTTGCAGCAACCTCAAACAGGGTTGTGCCGCCGGGCTCCTGCTCGCCGAACAGCATCTGCATGACGATGGCGGGTTTGACGTAACGATAGAAGGAACCAACGGAGGAGCCGTGGTCAGGTGTGTTGACATAGGTCAGCTGTGCGAAGGCATTCGCCGCCAGCAGGTCGGCTTCCGTCGGCTCACCGGAGGAGTTGGTGGACTGAACCAGCACGATGAAGGGCTTCTCAGCTGCCTGAGCATCCTCTACCATATAGCTGTAGGCATCATCGTAGGAGGTAATCTGGAAGATGCATACATCTGCCTCTGCCATGTCTTCCACTATGGTTGCGTACTCAGCAAACGCCGGAACAGTTTCGTCCAGCACATTGCTGTTGTTGGTGTCAAAGTAAACCTTGATGCCCTTCTGGAGGGGCAGGATGCCGTCGTTCTTCAGCAGAATGGTAGACTTGACCATGACCTGCTCTTCCATCTCGATGATTTCGGGACGGCGGTAGTTGTCGATTTCTTCCGTGCTCAGAGGAATGGTCTGCTCTGCCTTGTAAGCGTCGGTGCCGATCAGATCCAGCAGGGCTTCCCAGTCACGGTACTGGTTCTCAAACAGGCCATAGGCAAATTTGGTCTTCAGCACACGGCCCACGTGAACATCCAGATCCTCAGCGGTAACCAGGCCCTCTTCGACAGCCTGAACAATCACAGCGGGACGGGCGGGCATGAACAGGTCGGCGTAGGCTTCGTCGTTCACATCGGTGCCGGGCACGCCGCCGGAGCAGGAGAACATATCCACGCCTGCATTCAGGATCAGGGCGTAGCGCTCCACCAGGCTCAGAGTAGAAATGTCAGTGCCGTCGCTCAAAATGCCGGTCTTGGTCATCAGTCTGGCGTCGCCCAGAGGCCAGTCGAGGCACACAACGCCGTCGTAACCCAGGTCGTTGCGCAGGATATCATAGGTATCCTTATCCATGTAGCCCTGGACGCCGGGAGTTACACCAATGTTATTGTTGGTCATAATGTACTGGGTGCCTGCATCAATGGCAGCCTTCCAGCCGATGAGCCAGCTCTCCAGCAGGTCGGCAGGAGATTTCGCATTGACATAGGAGTTGCGGCCGCCGCGGGCGATGAAGTGCTTGGTGTGGGACTGGAAGCCGTTTTCCTCATAGGCACGGGTTTCCGCATCGGTCATCAAAGCAATGTATTCGGGGTCATCGCCGTACCAGGAGCCGATCTCGTTGCCGTAGCCATGGAAGGTCTGGTGATAGCCAATGGCCACAGATTCCTTGGCATACTCGGAAACCAGATTATACAGCAGCTCCGGGTCATGTGCAACGCCAAGGGCGTAGTGAGGCATGTCAATCATGCCGCCCCAGGTATTGTAGGAGCGGTCGCCGGAGAAGGTAGCGGGGATGCCCAGGCGGGTGTCTTCCGCATAACCCTGCAGCAGATTGAAGGTATCCAGCTGATCCTTCGGGGTGCCGGTCAGAGCCGCGATAAAGGTATTGACGTACAGATCCTGAATCTGGTAAGCGGTGGGCTGGAAGGTCAGGCCGTTGTACTCAACAATCGGCTCACGGGCATTTAATGCAGGGTGATCCAGCGTGATGGTGGAGGCACTTGCCTCGACGCTGGCATCGCTGCCGCCGCCGCCAAAGCCAGCAATATCCGCATTGAAATCGGTGACGGTAGAACCGTTCTGGCCGGCAACACAGGCAAACAGCAGAGCACCGGCCTTCTCATCCATCGTCATCTGGCTCAGCAGGTCAGCCACACGGGCATCCACATCCTGACGCCAGTCCTCATAGACATCCAGGGTGCCATTGCCGTTGAGATCCTTGAAGTACAGGCCATCTACCTGAATGAACTTCTCTGCCGAAGCAGCACTCAGGGCAACCTGGTCTCCGTTGGCCTCAATATAATAGAAGCCGGAGGCACTTTCTTTGATGGGGGAATCATCTGCGAAGGAAGGGATGCATACCATGCTGAAAATCATAGCGAGGGCCAGCAGTAATGAAAACAACCTTTTCATAATAAACCTTTCTCCTTTTCTCAAATTCCTGATTTCATTTCGAAACAGCACTGACAGAAACTGCAATATCCTCCTTTCTGCTTACCATCCGTGATACTCTGGTACTTCTGCCGGCATTGCTCTTTCCATATATCATTCTAGCAGATATCCCCTGCTTATTTTATGAAGATTCAGCACAGCAATAGTGAAAAGAGCGCATTCTGAAAAGCTCTTGAAAATTCCGGCACAAAATTCGGTAAAATCATATCATGTTGTTCACATTTTTTGTTTGAATCCGATAATTTCGCAAAGTGAAAGTAAATATATTTGTACAAAAGCACAATTTTCTCGGTAGCCGCACGTCATGCAGACAAATCAGGACTGTGAAAAAGGCGTGCAAAACGGGGGCGAGCATTGTGCTCGCCCCCGCAAAGGGAAAGGGGAGGAATTATTCGACAGTAATTACGATGGAGTTCTCACCAACGGTCAGAGTATGCTCGCCGGCGCCTTCCAGAGGCACTTCGATGGTGACGATTACGAAGGAACCGCCCTCAACGCTGATGTACTTGGAAGCAAGAACATTTTCGCCTTCCATAACCTGTACGGTGGTGGAGCCGTCAGCGCCGCTGTTCTCAGCAATCATGTACAGTGTAGCAGACTCGCCGCTCTTCACAGTTGCATTGACGGAAACCGTGGAGGTGGAGGTGCCCCACATGCTCTCGGTGGTAACTTCACCGGTAGTCTGATCGGTAACCAGGGTATTGATGCTGATGGCAGCATCCTCACCATAGTGCATGCCGAAGCCAACAGGAACAATCACATCACCCAGGTTGGTGGGCAGCTCTGCGGTAGGATCGTTGCGCACGGTAGCAGCCATATACAGG
>CAVIFH010000110.1:0-6598 GCA_963641615.1 bacterium
TATCCAAACTGATCTCGATATGTTCTTTAGCTTGAAGTTTGGACAAGAGTGCTACCGTCTCTACATGGGCGCAGCGGGGGAAAAGATCGGCGGCTGTTGCTTTTTCCAGCCGGAAGCCGCGAGCTTTCAAGAGGGCAATGTCTCTTGCAAGTGTGGCAGGGTCGCAGCTGACGTAAACCAGGCGCCGCGGTGCCATCCTTGCAATGGCCTCGATGGCATCCGCGCTGAGCCCCTTGCGGGGCGGGTCAACCGTGATCACATCCGGGCAGATGCCCTCCTGCTCCAGACGCAGGGCAGCCTGCCCTGCATCGGCACAGAAAAATTCGGCATTCTGTATTCCGTTGCGGCGGGCGTTATCCCACGCATCCTCCACAGCCTGGGGGACCACCTCCACGCCGATAACCTTTCCGGCAGATGAAGCCATTGCCAATGTAATGGTGCCGACACCGCAATAGAGGTCCAGCACAAGGTCGTTTTTTGTAATACATGCCATTTCAATTGCTGTGCGGTAGAGCCGCTCTGCCTGATGATGATTCACCTGATAAAAAGAGCGCGGCGACAAGCGGAAATTCAGGCCGCACAAGGTGTCCTCAATGTAACCGGGACCATAAAGCGTGATGAATTCATCGCCGAGGATGACATTGCTTCTTTTCGTGTTCACACTGAGCACCAGCGTCGTGAAGCCTGGGATTTTCTTCAGCTGCGTGACAAGCTCCGGCACATGGGGAAGGCGATTCCCATTTACCGCCAGGCACAAAAGGATCTGCCCGGAAACCGCGCCGCGGCGCACATAAATATGCCGCAGGAGGCCGGTATGGGTGTTTTCATCATAGGCCGGAATGTGAAATTGATTCATATAGCTGATGACAGCATCCTTTACCCGGTCGCTTTCCTCCGGAAGGATCCGGCACCGGGTATTTTCCACCACATCATGCGTGCCGGCGCGGTAAAATCCGGCGTAAGCACGGCCCTGTCTTCCGGACACCGGGTACTGCGCTTTGTTGCGGTATCCCCGGCAGTCCGGTGCCGCCAAAATAGGTACATCCGTCAGCTGCTCCCCCGCGAGACGATTCAGGCAGGTTTGCACCCGGGCTGCCTTCAGGCGCGTTTCCTCCGCATAATCCATGTGCCAGAAATCACACCCGCCGCACAGCTTCGCAACAGGGCACTCCCGCGTGACCCGATGGGGAGATTTTTCAAGCAGCGTGACAATTTTTCCGGATGCCCATGTCTTGCGCACCAATTCTACGCACAGCCGCACCCGCTCCCCGGCAATCGCATTCGGCACAAACACCGCCATGCCGTCGATATGGGCAACACCGAGTCCCTCGGCGGTATAATCGGTGATTTCCGCCTCATAAATCTGATTCTTTTCCAGCAAATCAACACGTCCCGTTACAATGATTTTCTTTATTATACCATGCCTTTTTTTATGCGTAAAGGCAGCAGATTTGAAAAACATTCCACAATAAAAAGCCACAATAAAAAGGCTCGCAGCAATACAGAATACGAAAGCATTCTGCTGCTGCGAGCGTCTACACTGGTTAATCCATGCGCGGAACGGGAACTGCCGGCCATACATCCATTAAGCGGCTGTATGCCAGATCACCCATATACCGGAGGATGCCGGTTTTATGCCCAGGGGTTCTCCGTTGCGTAGGGCAGGCTCTTGGGCTGATTGTAGGCAATGTCCTGGATGCCGAAGTACTTCAGCACCTCGAAGAGTGTCTTGCCGCAGTGGGCAAAGGCAACGGCGCCATGGTGCGGATAGCGCTTCTGCACCAATACATGACGATAGAAGCGTCCCATCTCGGGAATCGCGAAAATCGCGATGCCGCCAAAGGAGCGGGTCGCAACCGGCAGGATTTCGCCTTCCGCCACATAGCTGCGGAGGTTGCCCTCGCTGTCGCACTGCAAGCGATAGAAGGTGACATCGGATGCCGCAATATCGCCCTCCAATGTGCCGCGGGTGAAGTCCGGTTCGCTGCCTGCCGGCTCCAGCAGACGGTGCTGAATCAGCTGATACTTCACGGCGCAATCAGAGCACATCTTGCAGCTGGGGGTGTTGCCGCAGTGGAAGCCCATAAAGGTATCGGTGAGCTTGTAGTCAAACTTGCCCTTGATGTCTTCGTCGTAAATATACTGGGGAACGGAGTTATTGATATCCAGCAGGGTTACGGCATCATTCGTAATGCATGCGCCGAGGTACTCAGACACAGCGCCGTAAATGTCGACCTCGCATGCCACAGGAATGCCGCGGGATGCCAGACGGGAATTCACGTAGCAGGGCTCAAAGCCGAACTGCTCCGGGAATGCCGGCCAGCACTTATCAGCAAACACAACGTACTTGCGGTCGCCCTTGTGTGCCTCTGCCCAGTCAAGCAGAGTCAGCTCAAACTGCGCCATCCGCTCCAGCATATCCGGATAGACGCGCTCGCCCATTTCGGCCTTCATCTCTTCCATGATGCCGGCAACTCTGGCGTCACCCTTATGCGCATTGTAGGAAACCAGCAGGTCAAGCTCGGAGTTTTCCTCGACTTCAATGCCAAGCTCGTACAGTCCCCTGATGGGCGCGTTGCATGCGAAGAAGTCCTGCGGACGCGGGCCGAAGGTAATTACCTTCAGGTTCTTCAGGCCGATAATTGCGCGGGCAATCGGCTCGAATTCCTTGATCATCTTGGCGCAGTCTTTCGCATTGCCGACAGGGTACTCGGGGATGTACGCCTTCAGATGACGCATGCCCAAATTATAGGAGCAGTTCAGCATGCCGCAGTAAGCGTCGCCGCGGCCGTTGATCATGTCGCCGTCACCCTCTGCCGCCGCAATGCACATTGCCGGGCCATGGAACTTCTTAACCAGCAGGGTCTCGGGAGTTTCGGGGCCAAAGTTTCCGAGGAATACAACCAGTGCATTTACACCATGTTCCTTCACATCGGCAATGGCTGCAGAAACGTCCTTCTCATTCTCAACGGTGATGGGGCACTCATAGAGTCCCTCGCCGAACTCTGCCACAATATTCTTGCGGCGCTGGGTGGACAGCGCGATGGGGAAGCAGTCGCGGGATACGGCAATAATGCCGAGCTTTACTTCTGGAATGTTAATCATGTCAATCAATCTCCTTTATCTAAATTTTACTGATCAGCACAGATTCAGATTGAATCCGCAATGTCAATGTTTGCACCGGTGATGCCGACATAAGCACCCTGTGCAGCCTCGCTGGACTCTGCATGTGCAATCAACCACTTGTTCTTCGCCCACAGGAGCTTATCCTCCGGCGTCATTTCCTTGAGCATCGGTTTGTCGGTATTGGTCAGCCATGGCAGGATCACAAGCACACGGAATCCCTTGGCAGGGTCAGTATGGCACGGCGCATAGTGCAGTGTGGTAGCATAAACCTCTACCAATGTACCGGCCGGTACGCGGAAAGCCTTCACCTTGGCGCTGTCCAGCTTTCCGTCCTCTATGTCCTCCATTTTTGCCAGAAGCAAAACGAACTCCTGGGTACCGAGATTGAACTCGGAATCACGATGGTATTCCAGACAATTGAGCTTGGTATTGTGCCCGTTGCACCAGCCCAGCTGCACCGGCATGCCGCCATAAAGATTTTCAGATGCCTCCGCAGCTGCCGGAAGCTCCTGCAGCACAGGGTCCGTGGGCACATAGCCTGTAGCCTCGGGGAGCGGCGTTTTTTCCAGTGCTGTCAAAATCTCGCCGCACATCTTCTCCATTCCGGTAACGACCTTGCCATAGGACTTGAAAGCAGGGTCAAATACAGAGAGAATTTCCATTTCAAATACCTCCTTTGCTGCTCTGCGGGATACCGCAGGCAGGCATATTGCCAAATTTTGTATTACCTATAAGCATTTTCATTGTATAACTTTTTCGCAGTTATCTCAATGCCCGGTTATGGCATTTTATTAGACAAGTTTGCGATTGTGTGAAATTTGTAGGAATGCACATTTTCTCAAATTTCATCTTATGCGATTTGCCGGAGCAATATTTCTCCGCAGGTGTTTCTTGCAAACAGGCCGGAATGCTGTATAATGGTCATAGCAAAGGATATAAGCAGTGGGGGAATGCAATGTGAATGGGCAAAAGAATATTCTGCTGATCACAACAGGGGGCACAATCATGTCCGTTGCATCGGCGCAGGGGCTTCAGCCGGGTACCGGCGATGCGGCGCTGCTGCAATTCCCCGGGCACGAGCAATACCATATCTCCATCCACCCGCTTATGACGCTGGACTCCAGCAATATTCAGCCGGAGGAATGGACTCGTATCGCAAAATGCATCTACGAGATGCGCGAAGGGTACGACGGAATCGTCATCACCCATGGCACAGACACCATGGCCTATACCGCATCAGCTTTGACCTTTATGCTTCCGGGAATTGACCGCCCCGTCGTGCTCACAGGCAGTCAGGTACCGGTGAGCAGTATTCTCAGCGACGCCTATGCCAATTTACAGTGTGCCTTTGCCATGGCATCCTCCGGCACGAAGGGCATATTCATCGCATTTGACCGACAGGTATTTCTCGGATGCCGTGCGGTAAAGGTTCGTACAACTGCCTTCAACGCTTTTGAAAGCGTCAATCTGCCCGCTGTAGCGCAAATTGACGCTCATGGTCTTACCATCCGCCGCGAACTCATCCCCGCCGGAGAGGGGCCCTGCGTCCTGCGAAATCGCATTGGCGGAAGTGTCGCGCTGATGAAGCTGATACCGGGCGTTGATCCCCGTCTATTTTCCGCATTCGCCGACATCGGATGCCGTGGGCTCGTCATCGAGGCATTCGGCTCCGGGGGGATTAACTTTCTGCGACGTGACGTTGCTGCAGAAATACAGAAGCTGGTGGGACGCGGTCTGGTTGTTGTGGTGTGCAGCCAATGCCTGTACGAAGCCACAGACATGACCGTTTATGAGGTCGGCCGCCGGGCGCTGGCTGACGGTGCCATTCCGGCCGGCGACATGACCACGGAAGCGGCGGTTACGAAGCTGATGTGGCTTTTGGAGCAGGGCCTGTCCCGCGATGAAGTTATTGCTCTTTTCCGTAAAAACCTGCATGGTGAGGTCAGTGAGCAAACCTCTGCCGTTTAGCGAAGGGCGCCGCATACAATGTGCAGCGCCCTGAAGCTTTTCAATTACCGGTAATACCCTTTTATAATCAGCTTCCGCTGCGGATTTGCAGAAGCTTATTTTTAAGATCCGATTCCATCTTGGCCATCTCCGCTTCTGCGCTCTGGCGCTGGGTGCGGCCATCCTGCTGAATCTTCAGCACATCATCCAGTGTGGAAATCAGCTCCGCATTGGTTTTTTTCAGCGTCTCAATATCCACAATGCCGCGCTCGGCTTCCTTGGCCGTCTCAACAGATGCGGTGTGCAGCCGCTTGGCATTGGACTGCAGCAGCGCATTCGTCACTTCATTTACCTGACGCTGGGCGGCAGCAGCCTCACTGGCATGGGAAATTCCCAGGGTAATTACCATCTGGTTCTTCCAAAGGGGAATGGTATTCACCAAAGTTGTCTGGATCTTTTCCACCATTACATTGTCATTGTTCTGAATCATGCGAATCTGAGGAGCCGTTTGCATGGAAATGGTGCGGGTCAGCTCCAAATCGTAAATCTTCTTTTCAAAGCGCTCGCACTTATCTGACAGGTCCTTGGCAGCCTGCACATCCTCGGCCAGGCCTGTACGCTTGGCCGTCTCCTCAAGCTCCGTCAGTTTTCCGGCACGTACTTCCTCCAGCTTCTGTTTGCCGGCAAGGATGTACATTGTCAGCTCTTTAAAATAGGCAAGATTCTGATCATACATCTGATCCAGCATTGCAGAATCCTTCAGCAGACGTACCTGGTGCTCCTGAAGTGCATCGCTGATCTTCTCCACGCTGAGCTCCGCCTTATCATAGCGGGTCTTCATCTGCTCCAGCTTATTCGCCTGCTTTTTGAAGAAGCCCAGAAAGCCCTTTTCTTCCTCCGCATCGAATCCTTTCAGCTCGCCGACGACGCTTACGATCAGGTCTCCCACTTCTCCCAGATCCTGGGCGCGCACGTTGGCAAGGGCCGCGTCGGAGAAATCCGCCATTTTTTTCTGGGTGCCCGCACCATACTGCATAATCTGGGCAGTATTCTCCACATCGATTTTGGCCGCAAACTCGTTCACAATCTGCTGCTCCTGCTCCGTAAGAACGGCCTCGGGAACAGCAGGAGTCTGTGTCTCCGGCTGAGCGGCTGCTTCCACCGTCTCCTGCTCCGGCTTGGTTTCCAAATCCGGCTCCAGTGTCAGACTCGGTGTCTCAATCTTTGTCATATCATTTTCCATTGTATATACCCCCGTCATTGTTTTGCATCGTCAGTTTCCTGCTTCGCATGCAGGCCGCTTAGGCCGTCATCCGTCAGCCCCTCCTGCGCAAGCAGCGTATTGAGCACGGTAATATCGCTGGAAACGTCCAGCGCAGTAGACTTAAAAATAGAATTGAGCAATTTTTCAAACGCCGCATTCAACGTGTCCAGCGTCTGCTCAATCTCCTGCTTGGATGCACGGATATTCTCACCCTGTATGGGCTGCGCATCCATCTCTGCATAGGCCTTCAGCAGCTTAACG
>CAVIFH010000111.1:0-6563 GCA_963641615.1 bacterium
GGCGCGTGGATCATCAGATCCCGCTCCATGGCAGCCTGGTCGGTGGATGTCAGCTGGGTTACGGCAATGAGCAGGGGACGGGTGCCGTCCGGTCGGGTCAGCCCCTCCAGTGCGGCCTCCATCATAGCAGTTGTTCCGGCGGCATGGAGATTGCAGATATCAACATCCAGCCGGCTCAGGACGGCCATGGCCTTCTTTACCGTGTTCGGAATATCATGCAGCTTCAGGTCGAGGAAAATTTTATGACCTCTGGCCTTGATTTCCCGCACGATGGCAGGCCCCTCTGCGTAGTACAGCTCCATGCCGATTTTTACAAAGGGCTTCTTCCCGGAAAATTGATCCAGAAAACGGAAGACCTGCTCCGCACTGGAAAAATCGCAGGCAACAATGACATCTTTACCCATATTAATGCGCGCCTCCTATGATATCCGTTAAATTTTCAATGTTATATTTTTTCATGGCATCCGGAAGGGACTTTACAATTTCCAGACTTGCGTAGGGATTTACCAGATTTGCAGCCCCAACTTCCACTGCCGTGGCTCCCGCGAGCATCATCTCAATGACGTCTTCCGCACTGCTGACGCCGCCTATGCCGATTACAGGAATGGATACCGCCTGGCTCACCTGATAAACCATCCGCAGAGCCACCGGGAAAACAGCAGGGCCGGAAAAGCCGCCCATTGTATTTGCAATCACCGGCCTGCGCCGACGCAGGTCGATTCGCATGCCGAGCAGGGTGTTGATCAGGCTGATTCCGTCGGCTCCGGCCTCTTCACAGGCCTTTGCAATGGACACAATATCCGTTACATTGGGGGAGAGCTTGATAATCACCGGCTTTCTGGCCGCTGCCTTTACGGCTCTTGTGACCTCCGCGGCAGCCTCGGGCTTCGTGCCGAAGCTCATGCCGCCTCCGTGAACATTCGGGCAGCTGACATTTACCTCCAGCCAGCCGACCTGCTCCTGGGCGTCCAGCTTCCGGCAGGTGTAAACATACTCATCTACGCTGAAGCCGGATATGTTCGCCATTACCGGCTTATGGAAGCATTTTTTTAACTTCGGCAGCTCCTGTGAAATGACCGCCTCCACGCCGGGATTCTGAAGCCCTACCGCGTTGATCATGCCGCCGGTGCACTCTGCGATCCGCGGCGTGGGGTTCCCGAACCTTGGCTCTTTGGTGGTGCCTTTAAATGAAAAGGTGCCCAGCTGATTGATATCATAAAGCTCCGCAAATTCATATCCGTACCCAAAGGTGCCGGAGGCGGGAATGACAGGATTGTCCAGCCGGATACCGCAAAGAGTTACGCAGGTATTCACTGAAAGAAGACCTCCTCTCTCCTGAAAACAGGGCCGTCCTTGCAGACGCGCTTTGCCCCGCTCCTTGTCTGGATGGAGCAGCCCATGCAGGCGCCGAAGCCGCAGCCCATGCGCTCCTCCATGCTGTACTGCCCGCCGCTTGCGGCAATTTTTTCAATTGCGCGGAACATGGGCAGCGGCCCGCAGGCGTAGAAGTAGGAGTAATCCAGCTTCGAAAGCACATCCGTTACAAAGCCCTTTGTTCCCGCACTGCCGTCCGCCGTTGCGATATGCGTCTGCGCCCCCAGACTGCGGAAGGCATCCTCCAGGAAAATTTCTTCTTTCTTATTAAAGCCGAGAATGACCTGCGGCTTTTTGCCTGCCTCCAGCAGCTGCCTGCAGAGAGCGTACAGCGGGGGAACGCCGACACCGCCGCCGATTAATACGGGATGCTCCCCGCAGCAGGTCAGGTCATACCCGTTGCCCAGCCCGGTGAGCAGATCTAGTTTTGCGCCGGGCGTCATGGCGGACATCTGCTGCGTGCCCTGACCCACGACGCGGTAGATCAGTGTGAGGTGCTGAGTGTCCCAGTCACTTACGGAAATCGGACGGCGGAGGAATTTGCCGGGGATGGCAATTTCCACGAACTGCCCCGGGGCGGTGATGGCGGAGGTATCCCCCGAAAGGACAATGCGGTATATATCCTTCGTCAGGGGAATATTCGACTGTATTTCAAAAACTGACTGTTTCATGAGCGGCAGCCTCACTGTGCGTCAATGGTAGAAATTGTGAGGGTGATTTCCTCAAGAACATCCAGCAGAACCTTTACGGTATCGAGGGAGGTGAAGATGTTTACATTGTATTCCGTGGCAATCTGGCGAATGAGCAGACCGTCCTTTTCGTCCGCACCCGGGGTCCGGGTGTTGATGACATAGGCGATATGCCCCTGACGCAGGGCCTCGGGGATCTCATGGGGATCCTCGCTGATCTTCTTCAGCGTGTGGGTCCGGATGCCGTTCTCCTTCAGAAATTCTGCTGTGCCCGGGGTGGCCTCAATATTGAAGCCCAGCTGATAGAATCTGCGGATGAGCGGGAGTGCTTCCGCCTTGTCCCCCTTCGCGATTGTCGCGAATACGGTTCCGTAGTTCTGGAGTTTCATGCCGGAGGCCTGCAGCGCCTTATAGAGGGCGCGGGTCAGGGTGCGGTCGTAGCCGATGGCCTCGCCGGTAGATTTCATCTCCGGAGACAGGTAGGCATCCAGCCCGCGGATCTTGTTAAAGGAAAATACAGGGGCCTTTACATACCAGCGCTTCTTTTCTTCCGGGTAAATTCCGAAAATTCCAAGCTCCTTCAGGCTCTTTCCGAGAATTACCTCGGTAGCAATATCTGCCAGAGAGTAGCCGGTAGCCTTGCTCAGGAAGGGAACGGTGCGCGAGGAGCGGGGGTTTACCTCGATGATATAAACCTGATCCTGCTTGTCTACAATAAACTGAATGTTGAAAAGGCCGATGATGCCGATGCCGAGGCCGAGCTTTTTCGCGTATTGCAGGATGATCCCCTTGACCTTATCGGAAATGGAGAAGGTGGGATAGACGGAGATGGAATCGCCGGAGTGAACGCCGGTGCGCTCCACCAGCTCCATAATGCCGGGAACAAATACATCATGCCCGTCGCAGATTGCGTCTACCTCAACCTCACGGCCCTGAATGTACTTATCAACCAGCACAGGCTTATCCGCGTCAATCTCCACGGCGGTTTTCAGATACTGAAGCAGCTGATGCTCGTTGGACACGATCTGCATCGCTCTGCCGCCCAGCACGAAGCTCGGGCGGACGAGCACGGGATACCCAATTTTTTCCGCCGCTGCGACGCCATCTTCAATCCTGGTGACGGCTTTTCCCTCCGGCTGGGGAATGTGCAGCTGCTCCAGCAGCTTTTCAAAAAGATCCCGGTCCTCGGCCCGGTCAATGGCGGTGCAGTCCGTTCCGATGATTTTAACACCCCGCTCCATCAGCGGCTTTGCCAAATTGATGGCTGTCTGGCCGCCCAGGGTCGCAATGACGCCGATGGGCTTTTCAAAGTGGAGAATGTTCATGACATCCTCCGGCGTCAGCGGCTCAAAATAGAGCTTGTCGGAGGTGGTGTAGTCGGTGGACACCGTCTCCGGGTTGTTGTTGATAATGATTGCTTCATAGCCGAGGCGGCGAATGGTGTTTACGGCATGCACGGTGGAGTAGTCGAATTCCACACCCTGGCCGATTCGGATCGGGCCCGCGCCCAGCACGACAATTTTCTGTTTCTCCGTCAGAACAGAGTCGTTTTTGCCGGTATAGCTGGAGTAGAAATAGGGAATATAGGCTCCTGTGTGGCAGGTGTCAACCATGCGGAACACAGGGAAAATATTCTTCTCCACGCGCAGATTCCAGATATCGATTTCCCGCATCTTCCACAGCCGGGCAATATAGCGGTCACTGAAGCCCATGCGCTTGGAGGCAAGGAAGGTGTCCATGTCGCCCACGTTGGCGGAAAGCCTGTGCTCCATATCGATGATCCTGGCAATGGACTGCAGGAAAAACGGCGCGATCTGGGTGATTTCGGCAACCTTTTCCACGGTGATGCCCCGGTGAATCAGCTCTGCAATGGCGAAGAAATTGTCATCGCGGAAAACGCTGATGTACTTCAGCATATCCTCTGTCGGCATGTTGTCAAACTTTGGCAGGTAGAAATGGTAGGCGCCGTTTTCCAGAGAACGGACGGACTTCAGCAGGCATTCGTCCAGGTTGGACCCGATGCCCATGACCTCGCCGGTGGCCTTCATCTGTGTTCCCAGAGTGTTGGGGGCGCTGGTAAATTTATCAAAGGGGAAGCGGGGGAGCTTCGCTACCACGTAATCCAGGCTCGGCTCAAATGCTGCCGTCGTGTTGGCAATTTTGATGTCCTCCAGTGCCATGCCCATGGCAATTTTGGCGGTAACCCGGGCGATGGGGTAGCCGGATGCCTTGGAGGCCAGGGCGGAGGAGCGGGAAACCCGGGGGTTGACCTCGATCAGGAAATACTCCGAGGAATTCGGGTTCAGCGCGAACTGAACATTGCAGCCGCCCTCGATTTTCAGCTCCTTGATAATTTTGATGGCGGAGTCATTCAGCATCTTGGTGTCCGCGTCGCTCAGGGTCATGATCGGGGCAACGACCATGGAGTCGCCGGTGTGCACGCCGACGGGATCGATATTCTCCATCCCGCAAATGGTAATGGCGTGATCGTTGGAGTCGCGCATGACCTCAAACTCGATCTCTTTATATCCCTTTACGCTTTTTTCCACCAGCACCTGATGAACGGGGGAGAGATTGAAGGCGTTTAAGCCAATTTCCACCAGCTCTTCTTCGTCATAGGCAAAGCCGCCGCCGGTTCCGCCCAGTGTGAAGGCGGGACGAAGCACAACGGGGTAGCCGATGCGCAGTGCCGCCGCTTTTGCTTCCTCCAGAGAATAGGTAATTTCGGAGGGAATGACAGGCTCACCGATGGACTGGCACATTTCCTTGAACAGCTCCCGGTCCTCGGCACGCTCAATGGAGGAGAAGGGGGTCCCCAGAAGCTCTACCCGGCATTCCTTCAGAATGCCTTTTTTCTCCAGCTGCATTGCAAGGTTCAATCCGGTCTGACCGCCGATGCCCGGGACAATCGCATCCGGACGCTCATAGCGGATGATTTTGGCAACATATTCCAGCGTCAGGGGCTCCATATATACCTTGTCGGCAATGGTGGTGTCCGTCATGATGGTGGCGGGGTTGGAATTCGCGAGGATTACCTCATATCCTTCCTCCTTCAGCGCAAGGCACGCCTGTGTGCCCGCGTAATCGAATTCTGCCGCCTGCCCGATAACGATGGGACCGGAGCCGATGATAAGTACCTTCTTGATGTCTGTTCTCTTTGCCATTTGCAATTTACCTCCTTGTAAATTCACCAGTAAGCATACATCTAATACATCTATGGTTAAAAAAGATCTTTTTGGTACACGATTTTTCCGCCGCAGACGGTAGCCATACACATTCCGTTTATTTTCCAGCCTTCAAAGGGAGTCGCTTTCCCCATGGAGAGGAAGTCCGCGGAGCGGACGGAAGAGACCGCGTTCAGATCCCACACCGTAAAGCTGCCATCAGCAGGGATGCCGAATCGCTGCCTCGGATTCACGGTAAGCAGCCTGGTCAATTGGCTGAGAGAAATGATGCCCGGCAGAACCAGATAGGTGTACAGCAGGGGGAATGCCGTCTCCAGCCCTACAATGCCAAAGGAACTTTTTTCCAGACCGGCGGATTTTTCCGCAGCGCTGTGGGGCGCGTGGTCGGTGGCAATCATGTCAATGGTGCCGTCCTGAATTCCGGCAATCAGCGCCTCCCGGTCTTCCTTTCCCCGCAGGGGCGGGTTCATTTTAAATCGCCCGTCCTCCTGCAGGTCGTTCTCATCCATAAGCAGATAGTGCGGCGCGGTTTCGCAGGTAACATTTACGCCCTTTTGCTTTGCCTCCCGTATGATCTGAACGCTTTCCTTTGTCGAAATGTGACACACGTGGTACGCGCAGCCGGTCTGCTTCGCAAGGGTTACATCCCGGGCGATCTGCGACCATTCGCTTTCGGAGCAGATGCCGCGGTGGCCATGGGCTCTTGCGTATTCCCCGTCATGGATACAGCCGCCCCGGAGCAGACTGTTGACCTCGCAGTGGGCGACAATCATCTTGTTCAGCTTCGCGGCCTGCTCCATGGCCTGCCGCATCATTTCGTCCCGCTGGACGCCGTGTCCGTCATCCGAAAAAGCAATGCAGTTTTGTGCCATTCCGGAAAGATCCGCCAGATCCTCTCCCTTTTGCCCAAGGGTAATGGCGCCGTAGGGGAAAACATGGATGCAGGCAGTCCTGTCTATGATTTCCTGCTGAACGCGCAGATGCTCGCAGCTGTCCGGCACGGGATTCAAATTCGGCATGGTGCACACATCGGTATAGCCGCCGTGGGCTGCCGCCCGGGAGCCGGAGGAAATCGTCTCCTTATAAGAAAATCCCGGCTCTCTGAAATGCACATGCACATCACAGAAACCGGGAAAAACAGTAAATTCTGAAGAATTCAAATGGGAAAGGGGACCTTGCTGAAAAAAAGGAACCATATACGAAAAGAAAGAATCACATGAGGAAGGGGCAATCACGTTTGCTTTCATCCGACCGGCCATAACAATCTCCTTCCGAAATATCTCATAGGATTGAGCTGCGGGAAGGGAACATACCC
>CAVIFH010000112.1:0-6547 GCA_963641615.1 bacterium
CGCGAGCAGGGCGTACGCAGCGTGCTGATGGAGCGCAATGATGTTGCGCTGGAGGTTCGACACATTCAGTCTCTCGGTGATAAATGGATGCAGCGGCAGCAGGCAATTGGGAAGCTGGGAACCGCACAGAACCAGACAGACTCCATCACGCAAGGCAGTATGTTTTTCTCCAACGAGGTGAAGGAAATCCTCAAGGATCTGCCAGAGGATGTGGCAGTGGTGTGCTATGCCCGTGAGCTCCAGGAAAGCGCAGCAAAGATGCTGATGCTTCAATCCATGGCATATCCGGCAGACGCAAGACCGGATTGGACAAAGCGGTGCATCTCCTACCACTTTCCGAACTTTGAAGCAGGCATTGAAGCCGCTGCTTCCCTGATCAACATGATTGACGGTGACGGCACGGCAATGAAGAAATCCGTTCACCCAATTCTGGATTTTTACACTCCGGATCTGATGTAACAAAGGAGATCACCATTATGAAAAATGTGCTCTATATCTTCGCGGATGAGCTGCGGCAGGATGCCCTCGGGTGCTATGGAAACCCGGCGGGGCCTATGAAAACGCCAAATATTGACGCCATCGCCGCAAATGGTACACTGTACGAAAACTGCTTCTGCAACAGCCCCATATGCGTTCCCTCCCGCGTCAGTCTGCTCACAGGGCTGTACCCTGAGGACACTGCCGTATATGACAATGAAGCGGCATACCCTGCATTTCGCCTGCCGATATCCGTGACAACCTTCCCTGAGGTACTCGCTGCAGCCGGATACAAAACCGCAAATTTCGGGAAAACGCACATTGCACCCCAGATGCATCCGTTTCAGTTGGACAACCAGGCAGGCAGCGAAATGTCCCTCGGTCTGACGAAGGAAGAGCTGAAGCAGCTGCCGCGTCTGCGTCCGCGGCAAGGCATCTCCATGAATGTGGCAAGCCTCTATCCACCGGAACGGGAATTTTACTACCCGGAGACGATTACCCACAACGCCCTTCACTGGATTCGGGAGCAGACCGAACCATTCTTCCTGCGCGTTTCCTATACGCAGCCCCATTCTCCCATTATTTTAAAGCGCGGATATGAGCTTTTGTATCAGGATTATCCTTTCGAGGATACGCTCCCGGATATCTCTGAGCTCAGCGAATTTGAGCAGGCGCTGGCAGCAGCGGTTCGCCTGGATACGCTGACGCCGGAGGAGCTTCGCACCGCAAAAGCTTATTATTATGGTCTTGCCGCATGGGTAGACGATCAGGTGGGCCTGCTGATAAACTGCCTGAAAGAGCGAAATCTCTTGGATAACACCATTGTAATCGTAAATGCCGATCATGGTGCTCTGCGGGGAGAATGCCGGGGGCTCGGAAAGCATGTCTTCAACCGGGCAAGTCATGCCGTTCCGCTGATTATTTCCGATCCCGGCAATACGCAAAAAGGACGCCGCGTCAAAGAGATCTGCTCCAACATTGACATTGCCCCCACTGTGCTGGGCATGCTGGATATTCCAACCCCGGAGCAATTTAAAGGCTGCAATCTGGCAGATGAAGAATATCCCGATGCCGTTTTTGCGACAATCGGCTATGGAGAGGCCGACAGCTATGCATTTCCAAATCGCCAATTGGGACGTCTGCCGGGTGGGCGGGGATGGCCCCGGCGCAGCTGCATTCGCACCGAGCGTTACCGGCTGGATATGAACATCCGCATCGACGGCGCATACGCAAAGGAAGAAGACGAAGATCTCTTCTTCGTGGATACAAAGGTTTGCCCGAGGGAAAACCGGAATATGGCCCATCTTCCGGAATATACAGCCATTGTTGCGTCACTGCGCAGCCGGTTAAGAGCGCATGCACTTCCCTGCCGCGAGGTTAACGCAGACTTCGTGTGCGTCCCGCAAGGCTCCAACACGAATCAGTAGGAGGGGAAGGCAGTATGTCACTTAATGTAACTGTAAATAAAACCAGTGCCTTTCTCATGGGGCTTTTTTCCGCGGCATTTCTCCTGGCTGCTGTTTCTCTGATGACAGTGTGCAGCTATATCGGCGGAGCTGCATGCATCGTTCTGGCGCTTCTCTATGCCGGTATCTGTGCGGCATATGCCGCATCCGTCCGCATCGACGCTCAGGGGATCTCACAGCGGATTCTGTTTTTCCCTCGGAAGTTTTATTCGTGGGATTCTCTTCGCGAGGTCGGCATTTTCGGCTCCAACGTCCTTCGCCCGGAAAAGAAGGGAAAAATCGGTACCCTTTATATTTACGTATCCACTGAAGAAATGGATGACGATGCTCGCTTTAAAACATTCCTGAAATGGCCGATTCCCCTGATTCACTTTGTCTATACCCCCCGCGCACTGGAAATTGTGCAGTACTACTGGAACGGGAAAATCGAAACATATCACACCGGTGATCACTTCACGTAACAGTCAAAACAAGAAATACCCCGCAGAGATGCATCCGGCATACTCCTCATAGGGTAAGCGTTCGCAAAGAGCAGCTGAACCTTATCCCATGGGAGTATCTCATTCATCTCCGCGGGGCAAAATTTTACAGCCGGTGCCGCAAGGCACCGGCTGTAAGTCTTATGGGTAAAAAATCAATTAATCACCGATGGTGACGTAGTTCCACACGACGTCGCCTGTTGCCAGAACCGCGAGGTTCTTGACATTGGACTTGACCATGTAGGGGTTCTTGTAGAAGTGCAGAGGAGCAACGGCACCGGTGGCCATCAGGATCTTCTCTGCCTCTGCGCACTTGGCAGCGCGGGTCTCAGGATCTGTCTCAGCCTTGATCTCGTCAACCAGTGCGTCGTAGCACTCTGCCCAGGTCTGGTCGCCGTTCAGGCCCCAGTAGGCGCCGAGGCCGGCATCCTTCGTATTCTCGGTGTAACGGGTGTAGTCGCCCACGCCCTGGCCAAGGCGAGGATAGTTGTTGCCGGAGGAGCTGATGAAGATCTCAAGGAAGTTCACGCAGTCGTTGAAGTCAGCAACCCAGCCCATGCGGGATGCTTCGCCGTCGCCGGCCTTCAGCTTGGTCTGCAGGGTTGCCCATGCCTCGGTGTTGATGACGCCGGTGATGCCGACGCTGTTCCAGCACTCCTGTACGTACTGCACGATTGCAGAGTTGGTAGCATTCTGGTTGAAGGAGAACTCGAAGGAAGGCACATCGGTAAACTGAATGTCGCCGCCCTCAATGGAGCCGGTGTAGCTGTAGCCCAGGTCAATCAGAATGTTGATTGCTTCCACCATGTCCTCGGTGTAAACAGGGTTCTCTTCAGAGGGAGTAGCTGTGCCGGTATACCATGTGCCGTAGCCCTCTGCCTCACGGACGTTGCTGTTGTAGCCGTCAGACAGGCCGGAGGGGAAGAAGCCGGTAGCAGCCTCTTCGCCGCCCATGGTGACATAATCTACCTCGTCCTGACGGTTTACCATCAGGCCAAGGGCGTAACGAACCTTGCTCTGCTCCTGCACAGTCAGAGTCTTTCCTTCGGGAGAAAGATCCTTGTGGACATTGAACAGGACGTAGTAGGTGCCCAGCTGATCGCCCATGACCAGCTCGCCGGGATAAGTCGCATTCAGGCGCTCAAACTCGGCAGGATCCATGCTCTCGCAGAAGGAGATGGCATCAGACTCATAAGCCGCCAGGATTGCAACACTGTCCTCAGCCAGGTAGGCATTGATGCCGCCCAGAGAGACATTCTCGGCATTCCAGTAGTAGGGGTTCTTTTCAAAGGCAGCAACATCGTCCACCTTGTACTCGGTCATGCGGAAGGGGCCGGTTCCAATGTACTTGGAAGGATCGGTTGCCCACGCGCCCTCAGAGTCGGCAATGTCGGTCTTCACAGGGTAGAAGGTTGTGAAGCCGCACAGGTCCAGGAAGTAAGCGCAGGGATTTGCCAGCGTAACAACCAGTGTGCCGGCCTCATCGTCAGCAACGACATTCAGCGTGCCGTCATCGAGCTTTGCGATATAGTCGAACAGGAAGCCGTAAGAGGCGCCCAGTGCTGTATCCGCAGCACGGTTCCAGCTCTTTACAAAGTCGCTGGCGTAGAAATCGGAGCCGTCAGACCACTTCAGTCCTTCACGCAGGGTAAAGGTGTAGACGAGGCCGTCGTCAGAAACTTCGTAGCTCTCGGCCATTTCAGGGGCAGAGGTTGCCACGCCGTCAACCACCTGTGTACCCATCAGGCCGGCAAAGGCCAGACGAATAATATTAGAACCGGTGGAAGCGGAGTTCAGAGCGGGGTCAAGGGTCTCGGGTGTACCGCCGCCGTACATCACGTTAATGACTTCGCCTTCAGCGGATGAGGGAATTACGCTGAGGGAGAACACCATCACCAGTGACAGAACCAAAGCAAGTAGTTTTTTCATGTACTGTTTCCTCCTTTAAATAATGGGGTTTTGAAATATATTGCACGCCGCGCAGGCGATACAATCAGACATTGTGGCAGGCCACATAGTGACCGGGGGCTACCTCACGCATCGCCGGGCACTGCTCCGCGCACTGCGCTGTCGCGTAGCGGCATCTGGTGCGGAAAGCACAGCCGGAAGGCATATTCATGGGGCTTGGCACATCTCCCTGCAGCACAATACGCTTGGACGCCCGCGCTTTTTTGGGGTCCGGCATGGGCACAGCGGAGAGAAGCGACACCGTATACGGGTGCAGCGGGTGGTGATGCAGCTCCGAAGAGGATGCCTGCTCCACAATTTTGCCAAGGTACATGACCGCAATGCGGTTGGAAATATGCTTCACAACGCTTAAATCGTGGGCGATAAACAGGTAGCTCAGCCCAAGCTGGTCCTGCAGGTCCTCCAGCATGTTGATCACCTGCGCCTGAATGGACACATCCAGCGCAGATACCGGCTCATCGCACACAATGAACTCCGGATTGGATGCAAGTGCCCGGGCAATGCCGATGCGCTGGCGCTGGCCTCCGGAAAATTCATGGGCGTATCGAGAGGACTGTTCACCGGAAATGCCAACGGTCTTCAGCAGCTCCTGCACGCGCTCGGCCCGCTCCTGTTTTGTCTTGCAGAGCTTATGCACGTCAATGGGCTCCGCGACGATATCCCCCACCGTCAGTCGGGGATTCAGTGAAGAATAGGGGTCCTGAAACACCATCTGTGCACGGCGGTGGAATTCATCCAGCGTTTTTTTGTTGATGGGCATGCCGTCAAAGATGATCTCGCCCTCCGTCGGTTTATACAGATGGAGCAGCGTGCGTCCGACAGTTGTCTTGCCGCAGCCGGACTCTCCTACGAGTCCCAACGTCTCACCTTTTCCAATGGTGAAGGACACATCGTCCACAGCCTTCAGCATGGTGGTTTTCAAAAAACCGGTGGTGATGGGGAAATACTCCTTCAGATGCTTAACCTCTACAAGAGGCTGATTGCCTGCAGTCATTCCTCGTCACCCCCGTCCAGCTTCATGCGCACAACATTTCCGCTTTCATCATACTCAATCAGATTTTTCTCCATGCCGACCTTGTAATTCATCCAGCAGGCGCTCAGGTGGTCCTTGCCCACCCATACCTCCGGGGCGACCCCCGTCAGGCAGAGCTTCATTGCCTTTTCGCACCGCGGCGCGAAGGGGCAGCCGCTGGGCATCCGGAGCAAGTCGATCGGCGTGCCGGAAATGGGAATCAGCCGTTCCTTTTCATCGCTGTCAATGTTCGGGATGGAGCGCAGAAGTCCCTTGGTATACTCATGCTGCGGGTGGTAGAAAATCTTGTCCGCGGTACCCCGTTCGCATACCCGCCCGGCGTACATGACGATCACCTCATCGCACATGCCGGCAATCACGCCCAGGTCGTGAGTAATCATGATGATCGCCATGCCCAGCTTCTTCTGCAGATCCTGCATCAGCTCCAGAATCTGCGCCTGGATGGTTACATCCAGTGCGGTCGTCGGCTCATCCGCAATCAGAATATCCGGCTCACAGGCCAGCGCCATGGCAATCATTACCCGCTGACGCATACCGCCGGAATGCTCAAAAGGATACTGTTTCAGGCGCTTCTCCGGGTCCGTAATGCCGACCAGCGTCAGCAGCTCCACCGCGCGGGCCTTCGCTTCTGCGCCCTTGCGCTGTGTGTGCAGTTCGATTGCTTCAATAAGCTGATTGCCAATGGTGTATACCGGGTTCAGGCTGGTCATCGGGTCCTGAAAAATAATGGAAATTCGATTTCCACGGATCTTCCGCATTTCATTATCCGACAGTCCCACAAGCTCCTGCCCTTTAAAGCGGATGCTGCCTCCTACAATGCGGCCGGGGTGGGTAAGAATCTGCAAAATGGAATAGGCCGTCACGCTTTTTCCGGAGCCGGATTCGCCGACGATTCCGAGAACCTTTCCGCTGTCCAGATTAAACGACACGCCATTTACAGCTTTCACTTCACCTGCCGGGGTGAAGAAGGAGGTTTTCAGGTCTTTTACTTCCAGCATTGCCATAATGCTCTTCCCTCCCCTTATGAACGCAGCTTCGGGTCGAAAGCATCACGCAAACCGTTGCCCAGAAGATTGAACGACAAAACGATCAGGAATATGGACGCTGCCGGGAACAGCAGCAGA
>CAVIFH010000113.1:0-6488 GCA_963641615.1 bacterium
GTCTGCGAATTTTCTCCATCCTGATTACCAGAATGATTTCCGTGCTGGCGCTGGAGGCCGATTCGATGCGTTCCAGGGGCAGCCTTCTGCGGGGACGGACGGCTTTTTCCATTTATCGATTTGATAATCGGGACAGAGCGTTTGTGATTACGCTGTTTGGATGCATGACGCTGACAGCGATGGGGGCAATTGTGGGAGACTGCAAGATGTGGTATAATCCCAGAATCATCCTGCGCCCGTTGAGCGGGATCGGCATGTTGGCGGCGGCTGGCTACCTGATGCTTTGCCTGCTGCCTATGCTTCTGGAGCTATGGACGGAATATTGCTTTCGAAAGGCGAGAAGCAGGTGAGGAATTTCGCTGCTCCCTTTTGCCCATTTAATTGGAAAAGGCCAAGGAAGGGTTTTATGAAAAAACAAAAAATATTGAACCTGATCATGGTTCTTACCATTCTGGCAATTGCGATTGCCGGTGCTGCAATTGCGTTCTGCCTTAAAACGGACACAGCCGGCGACCTTGGCGGCCAATACAGTCGGCTGGAGATCAAGGACGGGACTCTGATCGAACCGGGGCAGGAGGGGAATGTCTGCACCATCACCATCGTGTGTGACACTATTTTGAGCAATAAAAATAAGCTGAATGAAGAAAAGGCTGCCTTTGTCCCGGAGGACGGGATTATTCTCTCGAAAACACAGGTGAGCTTCGCGGAGGGGAATACGGTATTTGATATTCTGGATAAGGTCTGCCAGGCAGCGGACATTCAGCTGGAGTATGCCTTCACGCCTGTTTACGGCAGCTACTACATTGAGGGTATCGGACACCTGTATGAGTTTGACTGCGGTCCGGAATCGGGATGGATGTACAAGGTTGACAATTGGTTCCCCAATTACGGCTGCTCTGCTTACGAGCTAAAAAACGGGCAGGACATCGTCTGGTGCTATACCTGCACCGGCCTCGGCGCAGATGTGGGGGCAAACGCTCAGAATGATTGACGGAATAATATCGAAAAAACACATCTTCCAACCGGAACGAGGCTGGAAGATGTGTTTTTATCTGGTGAATTTTGAGATGTATCCGATATGCTCCGAATATGACACCATGGGTTATTCCTCCTTGGCGTCCGTTCTGCACCTTATGTATGAGCCTGGTTGTTTACAGCTGCCCTGCCCAGAACAGCTTCAGTTTCCGCCCTGTTCCCAGGCGCTTTTTCATCAGACTGTGGGTTTGCTTGGTGAAGCAGTAGGCCTCCTGGTATTCTGCCTCCGAAACGGCATGCTCCGAGAAAACAGCCGCCTGGCAGATGTTCAGGATCTCCTGATACTTGATGGCCATATCTTCACCGAGATCGCTGCGCACCGTTTGCACAAAATTGGACGGGACAACGCAGTCCGGCCAGCGATAAATCAGGCGCATCAGTCGGTGCAGCTCTGTGTAGAGATTCGTCAGCGCCTGCCGCCGGTCGGCAAGCCGCAGCGAATGTCGCCTGCGCAGCTGCCTTGCCCAGATGCGCAGTAAATGCACCAGCAGGATCAGAAGCAGCAGGAAAGCGGAAATTGCAGCAATCCAGCGTACAATGGGGGTAAACAGATCGTGCTGCTGTTCCTCATTGTCCTCTTCGGGATCTTCGTGAATATCCTCCGTCATGTCCAGACTGTTCTCCGGCGGGGAATCCGGCGGCGTGGTCTGGTTCTGTGCGCTGTCCGCACCGGTTCCGAAGAGCGTGTCTTCCTGCTCCATCAGATCCATGTACTTGGGAGTTACCTCAAAGGGAACCCAGCCGATTCCGTCCTGATAGATCTCTGCCCACGCATGAGCGGCCTCCTCGGTCAGGGTAAACGCCTCTTCGCTCTGCGCTTCCTCCGCCTGCTCGGGCGTAATCAGATAGCCCTCTACATAGCGTGCGGGAATGCCGAAATAGCGCATCATGACCACTGCGGCCGTTGCGTAATGCACATCATAGCCGCGCTTGGAGACCGTCAGAAAGTCCTTCAAAAAGTCGCTTTCGGATCTTCTGGCGGAAATGCTTTCACCATATTCCACATTTTCGTCCAGCCAGTTGAGAATGCTCTGCTTGGCCATGGAATAGCTCAGGTGCGTGCTGCCGTCAAAGGAGACTTCGCCCCAGATGTCGTGCATCAGTGCCTGTGTTTCTTCGGGAAGATCCAGAAAGTGCGAGTAGACATAGCTGTTGTAGTAGCTTTCGCAGAGCAGGTAGGCATTCAGCGCCTCACTGGGCTGCCCTGCGTCCGCTTCCTTCAGCAGCTTGGATAGAGTAGCGTACCGCTTCACCTGATTGCTCTTCGAGTTCAGCGTATAGGTGTCCAGCCCCCAAAAACCGTCATAGCGCAGCCGGATATCGCCGATCTCGTCGGGGTTGAGCAGACCCTGTGCGTCGGTCAGCTCATAGGGAGCGTAAATATACTTGGCGGGTGCGCCGCTGTGCCGTATGCTCAGCGTGATCGGTTCCTCGGCGGCCGTTTCTGCGTCCAGCGCAGAGGCAGCGCCGGCGAGCTGCGTGGTTCCGTAAAAGCCGTTCCGGTGCAGGCGGTAAAACAGTGCCGCTCCGTCTGACAGCGAGGCGGGATCGGCCTCATTCCAGCCGTCCGGCGTGTATTCCGAGCCGACAAAGCCGCGCAGATACAGCGATTCCGGTTCACTCATGGTGATTTCCAGCATCGGCTGACCGGTTTCAATCATGCTGCCGAGACCGGAAAATTTGCCCTCGGGTAGCCGGGTGGAGTTTTTCTTACCGTAACGAATGTTCTCCACGGTTTCAGAAGCCTGTTTGTTCAGCGTATTGATGATCGGAAAGTCCCGCCCCTTCAGCAGCGCTGCGCCGCAGAAGAGCACCGCGCCGCACAGCGCGAGCATGATAACCCACGTCAGCAGCCGTACCCCGGCAAACCGGTCGTCGCCGCTTGCGGGAAGGCGTAGCTGCAGCAGCGCGAGCAGGTAGATACAAATCCATACTTCATCGCCTGAAAGCTTCAGGCAGATTTCAAGCGCCAGCAGAATTGCACCGATCACCCATGCGATGAACGCGCTCTCGCTCTGCACGATCCAGATGCAGGGCAGCGCGAGCAGGACGGCAGTAAAAACCTCTGCCATGGGCAGTGCAGTCTCGTTTTCGGAAAGGCGTACCAGATTCCGTGCCAGCCGCGCCCCGACCGTATCGGAAATGCGGTTCAGCATGGCGCACAGTCCGCTGCCCAGATTGAAGAAGAGCATGCACACGGCAAAGCCGATGAGCACTGCGCCCAGCAGCGCCGCATGACCATAGCGCACCCTGCCGAGCAGACAGGACGCAAGAATCACAGCCACTCCGGCTGCAATCACCCACGGAAGCCGTGCCGCTCCAAAAATGCCGAACAGGCAGCCGCTCATGCCGGTAAACAGCAGCGCGGCGGCCAGCGCGGCAGCAGCGGAGGAACGGGATCCCCCGCGCGAATTCTCCATTGGAAGGATTTGAAGCGTATTCATAAAACCTGGTACCTCAGATCAGTAATTGCGTAAGCGTCTGCGGCAGGCAGCTGAGGCCGTACGCAGGGTGTTCCTCCGGCAGCAGCAGCGTCGTATTTCCGGGAAGCGCGCCAAAGCCCTTTGGCTCCTGCGCGGCGAAGACCAGCATGTGGCTGTATTCCAGCTGTTCCTGCTCCAGCATGCGTGCTACTACGCCGCTTTCGTCGCGCATAATCCGCGCGGAGAGCAGCAACCCCTGACAGGCGTACAGATCATCCACCGATGCAATCGTGTTGACCATGATCAGCTCTGTTTCGCGGTCAATCCACGCAATCTGGTGTGAAATCGATTGGCCCGCCAGTGATTGTGAAACGCTGATCAGCGCCTCGCAGGCAGCGGAGGCCGCTGCAGGGATAACATCCGCCGTGGGGCAGTTATCCAGCATCAGCATCACGGAATGCGCTACCGGCAGTGAAGCCTCGCGCACCACCGTGCGGTCGTATTTTTCGCTCAGCTTCCAGTGGATATTGCGCAGCGGGTCGCCCTCGCGGTAGTCGCGCAGTCCGAACAGCTCGCTCGGGTCATCACCAGCACGCACCGGGGAATAGTGGTCGCTTTCAATGTCGGGAAGGTCGGGCGTGCGCAGCTCAATCTCCACGGGAAACGTCTCCGGAAGAACCAGCGCCGCGCCCTCTGCGCCGAGTCGCACTCGCTTGGAAAACAGGCCGATCGGGTCAACGATGCGCAGCTGCTCAATTTCGATTCGCAGCTTGCCGCAGCTTGGGCTGACGGCCTGAAAGGCGATCTCTGCGCCGCCGCGGCAGGCGGAGGTTTCAAGCCCGTCCAGCTTCTGTTCCTCGCCCGTCAGCAGGTTCAGTACGCGCCCCCGCGCGCGCAGGCGCATCGCGCCGATAAAGGCTCTGCCGCGAATCTGAATGCGCACGGTAAACGCACGGTTCTTCACGCAGACCTCCGGCGCTTCAATGCGGATCCGGGGCTTTGACGCGGCGCACAGCAGCAGGATCAGTGAAAGCACAGCTGCTGCGGCCATGCTCAGCAGCAGCGCCGCGTATAAATTGCGCTTCGTCAGTATCCAGCAGATCAATACGGCCAGCAGCGCCGTCAGGGTTGTCAGGCGTTTCGAGCGCATCTCTTAATCACCTGCCATGGGTGTCGGCACCTTGTCGAGCACGTCGCGAACGACGGTTTCCGGCGTGATATTCTCCATTCGGGATTTTGCCTGCAGCACCAGTCTGTGCCCGCATACGTCGCCAAATACGTCCATTACGTCCTCGGGAATCACAAAATCGCGTCCCTGAACATAGGCGCGCGCCTGCGCCATTTTCAGCACGGCCAGCGATCCGCGCGGGCTGACGCCCAGCAGCACCGCCGGGTGATCGTGCGTCGCTTCGGAAAGATAGGAGATGTATTCCACAATGGCGCGCTCCGCGTGCACTTCGGATACGGCCTGCTGCATCTGGCGGATGCCCTGTGCGTCGGTCACCCGTTCCACGCTGTCCAGCGGGTTGCTGGAGCGGCGGTCGGTCAGAATGTTTACCAGGCTGGCAAAATCCGGGCGGCCGATCTGCAGGCGAATCATGAATCGGTCGAGCTGTGCCTGCGGCAGCAGCTGCGTGCCCGCCGCGCCCACCGGGTTCTGCGTTGCAATAACCGTGAACGGATCGGGGACGGGATGCGTCACGCCGTCGATGGTCACCTGCCGCTCTTCCATGACCTCCAGCAGCGCCGACTGCGTTTTGCTGGAGGTGCGGTTGATTTCGTCCGCCAGCAGCAGATTGCACATTACCGCGCCCGGCTTATATTGCAGCGAGCCGCTTTCCTTGTCGTATACGGAAAAACCGATGATGTCAGAGGGCACCATATCGGAGGTGAACTGAATGCGCCGGTAGTCGATGCCCATTGCGCGGCTGAATGCCAGCGCCAGCGTGGTCTTGCCCACGCCCGGCACGTCCTCCAGCAAGATGTGGCCGCGGGACAGGAGCGCCATCAGTGTGCGTGCGATGACATCGTCCTTACCGACGATAACCTTGCCAACTTCGTTCAGAATTCTTTCAGCCTGTGCGTTCATATATTTCCAACCCTTTCTGTGCCGCGGCTAACGCGCTCACCATTCCTTGCTGTAGTTTCCGTCCTGCCCGAGGCCGATGTCCTTGCCGTAGGCCAGCGTGTAGCGCAGGCGCACCACGTCGCCGTCCTGCGGGAACACCTCGGACATGCTTCTTCCGATATACTGTCCGTTCACCGAATACATCCAGCCGGAGCCCTGTGTAAAGTCAAATTCGCCCAGGCTGTTTTCGTGGTATACATTCAGCCACAACAGCCCATCCTCATCGATGGCGGCGGCCAGATCCGGCGGAATGGAATAGCCGCTGGTAATGCCGTTCTTGATCAGGTGCGCCAGATAGAAGCCGTCGGTCAGTGTGCCGCTGTACTGATACTTGAAGCCGTTTTCCTCCAGCGCCGTGGCGACGGCCACCACCAGATTCTGCCCCTGATAGATGTCCACGGTCATCGGCGCAATCAGGTAGCCGAGCCCGACGGTGCTGGCCTCCACGCTGACCGTTACCGAACCGATCCGCTCACCCTCGGCCACCTCGTTGCAGTTGATGGTAAAGTGGTAGATCGTGTAGCGATCCTCGTAGTCCCAAACCAGAATATCCACATAGTTGAGACCGCCGCTCAGGTTCAGCTCGTAGTAGGTCACGCTGCCGTCCTCGCCGCGATCCTCCAGCGTTGTGCCGTTCAGCTGCACCGCTATGTGGTCGCCGTAGAGGCGCTCGCCGTAGCCGTCCGAGCCGCGCACCTGCAGCGTGTAGCGGTTGCCCGTAAGCTCCAGCCCGTCGCGCAGGTTGGTGTAGATCTTCGGCATCGTTTCGTCCGCGTCCTCCGCGTCCATAACGATGTAGTGGTGATAGGCGATGATGTAGGTCTGGGTGTATTCCGCGCCGTCTACGTCGCTGGCCTTCAGGCGGATCACGTTGTTTCCACGGGCGAGGGTGCAGCTATAGT
>CAVIFH010000114.1:0-6441 GCA_963641615.1 bacterium
GTACTGAATCACCTGGAGCAATGCGGGCTTCTTTACTTTGCGAAAAGCGTCACGAAGCTCTGCGAAGTGTACCTCGGTATGCCGCCGGCCGCATGGAGCGATGGCGTTTCGGAAGAGACGCTGGATGCCCTGATGCGTGACATCCTTGAGGGCGGCAATTTCGCTTCTCAGGGAGAGCACCGGGCCTATGCCTATGTCCTGACAGATGTGTATCATAAAAGCGAAAATAAGAAGAAGTCCATTCTCGGTACCTATTTTAAGTTTGTCCGCAGGAAGGTACGCTATGAGTACCCTTGGGCGAAGAGTTGGCTGTGGGTACCGCTCTTCAGCATCTTTTTCCCGATCCGGGTGGCTGTGCGGGTGATATTGGGCAAGAGAAAAAAATTCCGCCTCAGAGATACCATCCGCTGCGGGAAAGAACGGGCAGAACTTCTGCAAAGTCTGAATCTGTATAAATGATATTTTATATTTAGAAAGAATCAGTTGCTTTTTGAAATTAATCAAACTTTTACATTGTAAATTTGCCTGCAAATAACCGCAGAGCGTTTACACATGTCATGTGAATCAAATTGGTACTTCACTCTATCCCAACTTCAACAGAACAGGATGATTAATTATATGAATATAACAGTTTATCTTGGAGCCTCTGCCGGAAATGATGCTTCCTTTGAGCCCGCAGTGCGGGAGCTTGGGAAATGGATCGGAGAAAGCGGACATACCCTCGTTTACGGAGGATCTAAGAACGGTCTGATGGGAGCCGTCTCCACCGCCGCTCTGCAGGCGGGCGGAAATGTAATCGGCGTGGAGCCGAAGGCTTTTGTGGATGCATTTTTACAGCAGGACGGACTTACAGAGCTGATTGTGACAAGTGATATGGCAGAGCGCAAGAAAAAGATGATCTCCCTTGGGGATGCCTTCATTGCCTTTCCCGGAGGCACCGGTACCCTGGAGGAAATCGCCGAGGTAATGTCCATGGTTTCCCTCGATTATCTGCATGCTCCCTGCATTCTGTATAATTTAAACGGATATTATAACTGTCTGAGGGAGCTGCTGAACCATATGGTAGAAACGGGCCTCTCTACGGAAGAGCGCCTCAGCGGCATCCGCTTTGCGGAAAACTTAAGTGAGATCCGTCAGATTATTTCCGATTGCTGCGATTCAGTGAAGGCTTAATTTGGGGGCGGTATCCTGCATGGCAAAGTCAAAAACCATTTTTTACTGCACCCAGTGCGGCAATGAAACCCCAAGATGGCAGGGAAGATGCCCCTCCTGCGGCGCGTGGAACACGATCGAGGAGCATGCCGAAAAGCCTCTTTCCGCAGCAGCCAAAAGAAGTGCTGCCGCCCCTGTGGGGCTCAGCAGGCGTCCCCAAAGGCTGCAGGAAATTGAAACCGACGCGGAGATTCGTTTTTCTACCGGCATGGGGGAACTGGACCGTGTGCTTGGCAGCGGTGCGGTTGCGGGATCCCTTGTGCTGATCAGCGGTGCTCCCGGAATCGGAAAATCCACATTGCTTTTGCAGATATGCAGAAGCCTGTGTGAAGAGCGAACAGTGCTTTATATTTCTGGTGAGGAGAGCGAACGGCAGCTGAAGCTCCGGGCGGAGCGCTTGGGTGTCTCTTCAGCCTCCCTTTTCATTCTGTCGGAAAACAGGCTCTCCGAAATTCTGGAATCCATCACCGAAACGCAGCCGGATATTGTGATCGTCGACTCTATTCAGACGCTCTGCAACGAGGAAAATGAATCCTCTCCCGGCAGCGTCTCTCAGGTCAAGGACTGCACCATGTCCCTGATGCAGCTCAGCAAATCCCGAGGAATTACGGTGTTTGTGGTGGGGCATATCAATAAGGACGGCAATATTGCTGGCCCCAAGGTGCTGGAGCATATGGTAGACTGCGTGCTGTATTTCGAGGGTGACCCAAATTCCTCTTACCGGCTTCTTCGCGCCGCGAAAAACAGATTTGGCTCGACAAATGAGATTGGCGTCTTTGAAATGCTGGATGCCGGACTGAAGGAAGTTCCCAATCCATCGCAGATGCTCCTGGACGGAAGACCGGAGGGGGCAAGCGGCACGTGCGTCTCCTGCGTGATGGAGGGAACACGCCCCATCCTGGCGGAGGTGCAGGCACTCGTTGTCAAGACGACTGCCAATGTACCGAGGCGGGTTTCCGACGGATTCGACTTTAATCGTTCCGCATTGCTTCTGGCGGTGATGGAGAAACGCGCGGGCATGCGCATGGGCATGTTTGATGCCTATATCAATGTAATCGGCGGACTTCGGCTGGATGAACCCGGGGCAGATCTGCCGGTTATTCTCGCCCTTGCTTCCTCCTACCGGGATCAGAGCGTTGCGGATAATCTGGTTGCGGTTGGCGAGGTGGGCATGACGGGGGAAATCCGAGCTGTATCCCACATGAGCCAGCGACTTTCGGAAATTGCCCGACTGGGATTTCAGAAATGCATTATTCCTTACAGGGGAACGGAAAAAACAGAAATTCCCGCCGGTCTGACTGTTTACAGGGTGCGCAATATCCGCGAGGCAATTGAAACCGCACTGTGTTAAGAGTATAAAAAATCACTCCGATCGTTCCGGAGCCTGACAGGGCAGGGAACACAGATCAGAGTGATTTTCTCTTTTTGCTTGCAAAATTATGGCAGAAAATGGCCGATCAGAATGCCGATAATCATGCAGATAATGCCAAACACCGTATACTCCACTGGATTGCGCAGATAGCGCACCCGGACGACCCGCTTTACGACCGGCTTTTCGACGATCCGCTCACAGGTTTGCACCACGGGCTTTTCCACGTATTTTATCTTTTCTACCGTGACAGGCTTCTCTACAATTTTTTCCTGAATTTCCGGAACCTTTACATAGACTGTTTCTGTCTTCGTTTCGGCAGGCTTGCCGGTAGCGAGATACTCTACATCGGTGTTCAGCACGTCCGCAAGCCGGATAAGCCGAAGGGTATCGGGGCTTGAAGTGTCATTTTCCCATTTGCTGACTGCCTGACGGGAGATATCGAGCATATCCGCAAGCTGCCCCTGCGAAAGCCCGGCGTCCTTTCGAAGCGTTGTGATTCGTTCACCGATTGACATAGAATTTCTCACCCCTGTAATTCGTAAAGTATTGGTTGCTTTCAAAACTTATTATACAATTATTTTTTAGAAAAATCAAGCTTGGAAAGGGGATTTGCTTCCGAAGCAACTTTCAGCTCCGTGTTTTCGATGTGCGTGTATATCTGGGTCGTGTTTAAATTTTCATGACCCAGAACCTCCTGAACGGTTTTTACATCCACACCGCCGGAAAGCATCATGGTTGCGGCGGTGTGGCGCAGCTTATGGGCCGAAAATTGCGTAGAGTCCAGCCCAGCCTGCAGCAGCGCTTTTTTAACCAAGCGATGAACTGCCGTCACGCTGATTCGATTTCCGTCTCTGGAGCCGAAAAGAGCCCGATTGTCCGTTAAAACCTTCTGTTTTCGTTCCTCTAAGTAATCATCGATGGCCTTACGGCAGGAGGCACCGAAGTAGACAAATCGCTCTTTGTTGCCTTTGCCGACGACACGGATCCGGTCCGGGTACACATCCGTCAGATTCAGCCCTACAAGCTCGCTGCGGCGAATGCCGCAGTTTAAAAAGAGCATCAGGATTGCGTAATCTCTCTTGGCATTTGCGCCGGATACGGCCTGCAAAAGGGCAGCGGACTGCTCCAAAGTTAAGTATTTGGGCAGGCTTTTGCGGAGCTTGGGATACTCCATGTCAGCCACGGGATTCTCTGTCAGCTGTTTTGTTCGCACAGTCAGGTATTTGTAGAACGATTTAATGGCAGATAATTTGCGGGCTCTAGATGTGGGAGCGATGCCAAGGTCGGTCATAGGCGTCTCCGGATTGACAGGGCGGTCGCTTGCGAGATAAGACAGGAAATCATAGATATCCGCCGTATCAATGCCGCGTATAAACTCCAAATCAACGTCCTTGATGTTTATTGTCTGCAAATCGGTATTCATAGGCATTTCATTGCGCATGAGCTTCATAAAGCGAAGAAACAGCCTCAGATCCAGATAGTATTCTGAAATGGTAAGCGGAGACTGACCTTTGATGGTTTCGTGGTATACAAGAAATTCCCGCAGAATCTGCGGACAGTCGCTGTAACGCTGCACGGTAAAACCTCCTTGACACAGCACCATCTTAAAACAAGCTGTTTGCAGTGCTGCGAATAATAGAAATGAAAGCATCGGGATTCTCAAAACAGGAACAGCTGGATTTGATGCAATATGGAAATGGCGCATCTGCATACCTGATGTACCTGCGACTGCTCAACCAAAGCAATTGTCGGCCGCACCATGGGCTGTATTATAGCACAACCGTACTGTGAACGCAACAAAATTTTTATTTTGTTGCGTTCACAGAATCCATGGTTCTCATCCTCCAACCGGAGGCAAATGCATCTCTGACGTTCTAGGCGCTGCTCTCTCCGGATGGATTTTGGTGCTTTCCCATATGCACATGTTTTTTTTGCAGCGGCACAGGCGGTATTCAGCGGCAGAATGTGCAGTATTGCAAATAGCCCTGCGAATAACTCTAATCTGCAATACGGCAAAATTTATCTTGAAAGTAATATGCATTTATCCTATAATAATCAACGGTGGTTTATATGAGCACAAAAACAAATGCAGTTCGGTCCGTTGAGCAAGCAGGTATTCCCTGCCGTGAGGCCTTTTATGAATTCGATGAGCATGATTTAAACGGGATGCATGCCGCGGAAGCACTTTCAATGCCCCCGGAGCAGGTTTTTAAAACCCTGGTAGCACGAGGCGAACGAACAGGCATCAATGTATTCTGTATTCCAGTATGCTGCGAGTTAAATTTAAAGGCCGCCGCAAAGGCAGCCGGAGACAAAAATATGGAGCTGGTTGCCGTGAAGGAGCTTCTCCCCCTCACAGGCTATATCCGCGGTGGGTGCAGCCCGATCGGCATGAAGAAGAAATACCCCACATACATCGACGAAACCTGTGCACTGTGGGATGAAATCGCGGTTTCCGCCGGAGAACGCGGACACCAGCTGATTATCAATCCGGACGCACTTGTAAATTTTATCGGCGCACAAACCGCCGACATCATTCTTTAAGGAGGAAAATCAGAATGAAATACGAATATACGACAAAAGGCACCTGCTCCCAGAAAATTTTCTTTGATGTTGAGGACGGCAAGGTACACAATGTTCAGTTCCTTGGGGGCTGCAACGGCAACCTGAAGGGAATTTCTTCACTGGTAGAGGGTCAGAATGTGGACGATGTGATTTCCCGTCTGGAGGGAATCCGTTGCGGCATGAAATCCACCTCCTGCCCCGATCAGCTTGCAAAGGCACTGAAGGAAGCAAAAGCTTAAGACGGCGCCGCACAAGCTGAATCTGACGCTTGCTGGATATTTTGCCCCAGTGCCGCTGTTCAGAAAGTTCGAAATACATACAGCATTCCCTCACTTTCTGACTGAATACTCCCCTATTTAAAATGGCTGCCGATTTTTACCGGCAGCCAATTGTTTTATGCGTCAAGGCTTGGACTCGCGATTTTCATAACATCCCGCTGGTAGGCGGCGATTCCCGCTGCCAAGACCTCCATAGAACGAGAAAGGTCCTTCTGATTCAGCACGTAGGCAATACGCACTTCATTAATTCCCTTGCCGGGGGTTTCGTAGAAAGGCGCACCGGGGGCAAACATAACTGTATCGCCGTTGTCATCGAATTTTTCCAGGAGCCACCTCTGGAACTTGTCGGAATCGTCCACCGGCAGGCTTGCCATCACATAGAAAGCGCCCATGGGGACCTCCACAACCACGCCCGGAATTTTCCGCAGGCCATCGATCACCGTATCTCTCCGGCGGCGGTACTCCTCTTTGCTCTTGCGGAAAAATGCACTGTCAACGGAATACAGCGCGGCGGCGCCCAGCTGATCTATGGTGGCAACAGACAGACGGGACTGGCAGAACTTCAGCACAGCCTGCTGAAGCTCTTTATTTTTTGTGATGACTGCACCGACTCTCGCACCGCATGCGGAAAAGCGCTTGGAAACGGAGTCGATAATAACCAGATTCTCATTGATGTCATCAAAACGCGCCATGGTAGGCACACCGAACTGATCATCATAGCAGAATTCACGGTAGACCTCATCGCAGATCAGATACAGATTACGCTCCTTGGCGATATCGGCAATCATGCGCATTTCATCATGATTCAACACAACGCCGGTGGGATTTCCCGGATTTGTAATCAGAATTGCGCGGGTGTTGCGTGTAATCTGGCTCTCGATCCGTTCACGCTGCGCATAGCGATACCCTTCCCATGGATTGGTAGGCAGGGCACGGATGACGCCGCCGGCCGCATGGACGAAGGTCGTGTAATTCGGATAGTACGGCTCCGGAATGATTACCTCGGTATAGGGG
>CAVIFH010000115.1:0-6438 GCA_963641615.1 bacterium
GGATGTTTTCTTTTTGCCTTTTCGTCACCCTATGACCATATTATGCGGCGTTGCCTTAGGTATTGCTGATAGTTTTCATCATCGGCAATGCCGGATTGCTTCAATGCCATCTGGTTAATGGCGGAGCAGCCTGTAAGCGAAATAGTTACAGCAGCTGCGGCAGCCACTAACAGCACTTTCCTCTTCACTGAACATGCATCCCTTCTGTAGATAATGTAATAATTCAAGTGCGCTATCTGATGTGCGTAATATGCGGCTGTTTCCAGATGAGGAAAATTCTAAAGTTGAATCTAAGCCAGCATTTTTATTTATGATAACATCTGGTATTAAATATTTCAATAGAAATGCAGTTTTTACCTCAACATTTTTACAAACCTCATAGGGCAGAATATGCTGAAAAGACTGGCAATATGACGGATGAGAAGAATTTCTCACTAAGGTATGCACGGATACGTGAAAAGAAAGACGTTTCCGCATGCAGCATGAGCTTCTCAATCGGGCAAGATTCCGTGTATATCAACAACATCGAATCTGGAAAGTCAATGCCGTCATTTATATAGGCATTACTTCAGAAGAACTCAAAGCACAAGACGCTGAGAAGCTCTTAAATGTGGTCTGTAATTTAAAGCACATGGATGGCCGAAAACCGGAAACCATATCTGTCATTGTGGAAAGTCCGGCGAAAAGCTGCCCGGAAATATTGCGGCAGTTCTGTACTGCCTGCCTGCCCCAAGAAAATTATGAATAAAACATTGATTTATGTTTCCGGGTTGTATATAATGAGATTATGCAGGAAGTGGGGAAAGTGCCCCATGGCTGCACAAAAAAAGAATGGTCGAGGAGAATGAACATGAAAAAGTTTCTTGCAATCCTGCTGACACTGAGCATGATTCTGTCCTTGGCAGCCTGCGCGTCATCCGACAGCAAGGCATCCAAGACGACGGAAACCACCGTGGCAGCGACTGAGGAAGTGACCGAGGCTCCCACCGAGGCACCCACCGAAGCGCCCACAGAAGAACCCACCGAGGCTCCGACGGAGGAGCCCACAGAGGCACCGACTGAGGCTGCCGCTGTTCCCATGACGCATGCAGAGTACATCGCTGCCGAGCTGGACACCGAAGTCTGCGTTGAGACCTATGTGCAGGCGCACCAGTCCTGGTGGGATGGTAAGATCACCGTTTACGCACAGAGCGAGGACGGCGCTTACCTGATGTACAACATGACCTGCGCGGAAGAGGATGCCGAAAAGCTGGTTCCCGGCACCAAGATCCTGGTCAAGGGCGTGAAGTCCGAGTGGTCCGGCGAGGTCGAGATCATTGACGCCACCTTCGAGATTCTGGAGGGCAGCTATATTGCTGAGCCTGTCGATGTGACCGAGCTGCTGGGCAGCGAAGAACTGATCGATCACCAGAATGAATTCGTTTCCGTGAAGGGCCTGACCGTTGAGAAGGTCGAGTACAAGAACGGCGAGCCGGGCGATGACATTTATGTCACCTTCGGCCTGGGCGAGCTGACCGCAGAGTTCTGCGTGGAAGCCTACCTGACCGGACCGGATACGGAAGTCTATACCGCTGTTGGCGCACTGAATGTGGGCGACGTTGTGGATGTAGAGGGCTTCCTGTACTGGTACAACGGGGCCAATACCCACCTGACCAAGGTCACTGTTGTTACTCCTGCTCCCGCAGCTGAGGAAGCAGTCGAGGCAGAGGCCGAGGCTGCGGAAGAGAAGGCTGTTGCGGAAGAGTCCGCAGAGGCTGAAGCTGAGGCAGTGGAAGCCGTTGCAGAAGAAGAACCCGCAGAGGCTGCTGCAGAAGAGAATGCTGAGGCTGTAGAAGAGACCGAAGCGGAAGAAGCTGCAGAGGCAGAGACCGAAGAATCCGAAGAGGAGACTGAGGCCGAGGAGACAGAAGAAGAGACCGAGGTTGAGGAAGCAGCTGAGGAGCCCGAAGAGGCTGAAGAAGCCGAGGAGCCTGTGGCCGGTGTGATCACCAAGGTCGCTCTGGTTACCGACGTGGGCACCATTGATGATGAGTCCTTCAACCAGGCCTGCTGGCAGGGCGTTGAGAGCTGGTGCACCGAGAATGGTATTGAGTACACCTACTATCAGCCTACAGAAGACTCCACCGATGCCCGTGTGCTGAGCGTTGCACAGGCTGTGAACGAGGGCGCAAATGTCGTCGTTATGCCCGGCTACCTGTTCGGCGAGACAGTTCTGACCGTGCAGGATGAGTATCCCGACGTTTACTTTATCGCTGTTGACGTTGCAGCCGGCGATCTGACATTCGATTACTCCGAGTATTACGATCCCTCTGCGAACGTTGCCTGCCTGACCTTCTCTGAGGAGCAGGCCGGTTACCTGGCAGGGTATGCGGCTGTGAAGGAAGGCTACACCAAGCTGGGCTTCCTGGGCGGCATGGCAGTTCCTGCGGTTATCCGCTATGGCTACGGCTTCGTACAGGGCGCAAATGCTGCTGCTGAGGAAACCGGCGCAGAAGTGGAAATCAATTACACCTACGGCGGCCAGTTCTTTGGCTCCCCTGAAATCACCGCAAAGATGGAAGGCTGGTACCAGAACGGCACTGAGGTCGTGTTCGCCTGCGGCGGCGGCATCTACACCTCCGCTCTGGAAGCAGCTGAGAAGAATGACGGCAAGGTCATCGGCGTTGACGTTGACCAGAGCTACATTTCCGACCTGATCATTACCTCCGCTATGAAGGGCCTGCAGAATGTAACCGAGTCCCTGCTGGATACCCTGAACAAGGGCGAGTGGGAGACCTACGGCGGCAAGGTGACCAACTTCGGCCTGTTGGAAGGCGAATATGTTGGCCTGCCCACCGATACCTGGTGCCTGGAGAACTTCTCCATTGAGGAGTACGAGGCTGTCAAGGAGCAGATCAAGTCCGGTGAGATCGTCATCAGCAATGATACCGAGGCAATGCCCGAGGTAAGCATCACCGTTAACGAGATTGCCTAATCGCATAAGTCGCATCCTGAAATAATGATCCCCCGATACCGGATGAATTTCCGGTATCGGGGGATCTTGCTAACAGCAGACAATAAAATAACACAGGCCATAAAAAAACATCCGCCGGATTTTCCCAGCGGATGTCATTTTATAAGGGACGAGAATTATCCTTCTGTCTGCGCGGCAGCCTCTTCAGATTCCTCTGCGGAAGCTTCCTCGGCCTCCAGACTGATGATGTCCGAAAGCTCGGCATCCTCGTCCGGAGCCTTGTAGACGTATACGATTGCGTAGTAGGGCTCGGCGTCCGGATACACCACTGTTGCTTCACAGAGGACCGCGTAATTGCCCCCATTCGTTACCTGACTTCCCAGAAGAGCAACGGGCTTATAGTCCACTCCCACAAGGCCCTCCATGGCCTGTTCGAATGCCTGCTGTGCCTCTTCCGTCATGGCAGGGGACTCTGATTGTGTCCATCCGCCGAGGGAACCGTTAAAATTGGTTTCAACATTGGTTCCCAGAAGCTCGGTTAATTCCACGTTTCCTTCCAGATCCTCATAGATGGTGCCGATTGCGTAGGTTTCCTTTGCTTCCGGCGAAACCGGAGTCGCAAGGAAGAGAATGCGGTAATTTGTGCCGGATACGATCTGCGTTCCGAGAAGGACGGCGGGGACGTAATTTACTCCCAGCAGACCTTCGAATGCTTTGTCGCACAGTACCTGAATTTCCTGGGTGATTTCGGGGCTTTCCGGTGCAGTCCACCCGCCGAGGGTAATTTCTTCCTGGGGTGCAGCTTCCGCTGCTTCTTCAGCGGACACGCATGCAAAGCTTACGCAGGATATGGCCACCGCCAGTGCCATGAAGATTGCAGCTAATTTTTTCATTTGGTAACCTCCTTTATTTCGTCTACAGCCATATTATACATCTTTACGCAAGCTTTTGTTATAAGAAAAAATTAATTTTCGAGGAAGTTCCCTATAAATTATTAAGCAGTGACTGATAAGGCAGAATTCAGCCTTTGCATTCGGCATGAAATGGTGTATAATCAAGGCAATAAAACCATTTGCGCAGAGGTGAAAATGATGATTTCCAGAAAATTTCCGGTTGGAATCGAGAACTTCGAACAGCTTCGCAAGGAAGACTTCTACTATGTGGATAAGACGGGACTGATTTCTGACCTCCTGCACAATTGGGGAAGCGTCAACCTTTTCACACGCCCCAGACGATTCGGAAAAACATTGAATATGAGCATGCTGCGGTATTTCTTCGAAATCGGCGGTGATAAAAGCATTTTTGATGGTCTGGAGATTGCCGGCGATAAAAAGCTTTGTGATGATTATATGGGGCAATACCCGGTCGTATTCATTTCCCTCAAGGGCGTAGACGGATTGACATTCGATTCGGCTTGTCAGAGGCTGGGAAAAATCGTTGCGGATGAAGCGTCACGGCACCAATATCTGCTTGACAGCAGCCGCATTTCCGATACGGACAAGCTTGCCCTGAGCAGGCTGCTTGAGCGAAATGAGGCGGCGGCGGATATTCAGAGCAGCCTCAAGATGCTTTGTACGCTTCTGGAAAAACATCATGGGAAAAAGGTTATTTTGCTGATTGACGAATATGATGTTCCGCTGGATAAAGCCTACGCCCATGGATATTATGACCAGATGATTGATTTGATCCGTGCTCTGTTCGGCGCGGCTCTCAAAACGAATGACAGTCTGTTCTTTGCGGTGCTGACTGGCTGCCTGCGCGTATCCAAAGAGAGTATTTTTACCGGACTGAATAACCTGAAGGTACATTCCATAACGGATGAAAAATATGATGAATATTTCGGATTTACGGATGCGGAAGTACGGGAAATGCTGAGGGCCTATGGCCTGAAATCCCATTATGCGGAAACAAAGGAATGGTATGATGGTTACCGTTTCGGCGGTCAGGATATTTACTGCCCGTGGGATGTGATCAATTATTGTGATGACCTTTCAGCCTCGAAGAATGCACAGCCGAAAACCTACTGGATCAATACCAGCGGCAATGATATGGTGCGGCGGCTGATCACCAAGAGTGCCGACGGCACAACACAGATGGAAATTGAGCGCCTGATTGCCGGAGAGACAATTGTTAAGACGCTCAATGAAAATCTGACACACAGCGAAATTGATAAATCAATTGAAAATATCTGGAGTCTCCTCTACATGACCGGTTACCTGACGGCTGCGGATTATCCGGAGGGAAACCGCTATGCGCTCCGCATTCCCAATCGGGAGGTGCGCCAGATTTATACACAGCAGGTGCTGCAATGGTTTCAGGAAAAGACAGCCGCGCACGCAGAGGGACTGACGGCGCTGTACGCTGCCTTCGAGACCGGCGATACCGGGACAATTACGGAATTTCTGAACCGCCAGCTGCTGGATACGGTCAGCTTTTATGATGCTCATGAATCCTTTTACCATGGCTTCCTGCTGGCTCTGCTGAGCACCTGCGGGGACTGGAGTGTAAGCAGCAATCTGGAAACCGGCAAGGGCCGCAGTGACATTATTGCCATGCGCAAGGATCGGAGCATTGGCTTTGTGGTGGAAGTAAAGGACGTAAAGGACTACGAAAAGCTGGATAATGCGGTCGATGCCGCCATGCGGCAGATCATTGAGAAGGACTATACCGCCTTCCTCCGCCGCTTCCGCGTCCGGAAAATTTACATGTACGCCATCGCCTTCTGGGACAAGGAATGCAAGGTTAATGTAAAGCCTTTTTAATAGCAGCTGCTGTGCTGCTTATAAATTATTTACAATAAGTCCACAGAATATGCATTTCCAGTTGTGTTTTTTTATGAAATCCGTTATAATGGTCCCATCAAACCGGGATAGGGGTGACCATATGGCGGATTTTGTAATTGAGATGCTGCATATTACCAAGGAATTTCCGGGCATTAAGGCAAATGATGACATTACGCTTCAGCTGCGGCGGGGAGAGATTCACGCGCTTCTGGGCGAGAACGGAGCCGGAAAGTCTACGCTGATGAGCGTGCTGTTCGGCTTATACCAGCCGGAATCCGGAGAAATCAAAAAGGACGGTGAGGTTGTTAAAATCAACAACCCGAACGATGCGACCGCACTGCACATCGGCATGGTGCACCAGCATTTTAAGCTGGTGGAGTGCTTCACAGTCCTGGATAATATCATCCTCGGCGCGGAGCCCATGAAGGGCGCGGTTGTTGACCGGGAACTGGCACGCAGGCGGATACTGGAGCTTTCCGGCCGCTACGGGCTGAAGGTAGATCCGGACGCGAAAATTGAGGATATTTCCGTGGGCATGCAGCAGCGGGTAGAAATACTGAAAATGCTGTACCGTGAGAATGAAATCCTCATTTTTGATGAGCCAACGGCTGTCCTGACACCGCAGGAAATTGACGAATTGATGGATATCATGCGCTCGCTGAAGGCGGAGGGAAAGTCCATTCTGTTTATCACGCACAAGCT
>CAVIFH010000116.1:0-6431 GCA_963641615.1 bacterium
TCCTTCTACCGTCCGCAGCAGCTCGTCATACGTCCGGTGTTCCGCGTTCCCCATGGCGGCAAACGTCTTGCCCATGTGCGGCATGCGTGCGCAAACCCCGATGAATTGCCGAACCGCTCCGGCGAACGTGTCCGCCGTCAGTTCGTCCGAAGGTACGCGCTCTGCGTCGCCCTTGGCCGCTGCGCTCTGGTAGTCGAGAATCTCCCGCTGCAGCCGGTCGTTCTCCGCCTGAAGCTCGGCGAGTGCCTCGTTGTTCTCGGCGATTTCCCCCCGCGCGCGGTTCAAATCCTTTTGAAGCGTGCTCCGCGCAAACATGCCGTCCCGCGCCTGATCCGCAATCCGTATGTTCTCCTGCCGCATGCGCTCGATCTGGTCGTCCTTCTCCCGCAGGCTCTGTGCCACCTCGGGCGGAATCTCCGCCGGACGTTCCGCCAGTGCTTCAGCCCTCGCCTCGGCAGCGCGCCGCGCTTTCTTTTCCTCTTCCAGCGCGTTCTTCTGGGCGTTGATCAGTGCGTCCATTTCCCTCACGCGCTTCACGGCCTCTTCCACCTCGCGGCTCGTCATGTTTTCAAGGTCATGCTCCTCCGCGAATTTCTCTTCCGTGCCCTCGGGCAGCGCAAGCATCTTGTACATCTTGCTCTTGTCCAGCCGTGCAAAGTGCGCGTTCTCGCCGAACCGCTGGTAGCACTGCATCAGCTGCTGTGCCGTGCGCACGGACATCCCGGCGTTGGCCGAAACCCATTCGCCCCAGTTTCCGTGCGGAATCTGTTCCTTGGCCTCGATGAACACGCGCCCCAGATTCAGCATGTTGACCGCGATGTTCTCACTGTATGTTCTCGCCTCTTCCGCCAGCAGCGCAATCGGCGTTAAATGTTTCTCTTCTCTCGTTGCGACCTTGTTCATTTTTCTTTCCTTCCTTACACCGGAACCGCATGCCCCTGAGCCTCGCATGCGTCCACATACGCTTTCATCTTCTTGGCCATCAGCTTCCCGAAATCCGCCAGCAGCTTTTCTTCGGCACCCTCGGCCACGTCCTCGCGCTTCGCGTACAGCGGCACGGCCTGCAAAAATTCGCCCGTCTTGGGATCCCGAAAAGCGCCGAACCCTACCTGTACAAATTTCTCCGCCATGCCTCTGTACCTCTCATTCTTCTTTGCGTCGAAAGTGTTCGCAGCTTTCCGTGCTGCGTTTGATCTTGGTTCGCGGATACATGCAGTGTCCGCAGTACGCCCGCCCCAACCATTCCTCGCCGGACACTTTCATCTTGAAATAGTGCTGTACGAAGTGTGCGCAGTTTGCGCAGCAGATCGTCTCCGGCTCGTAGGCCTGCAGGTAAGTCACCCGTTCTTGCATCTTGTCCCCTCTCTTTTACGAACATTTTGTTCGTTTCCTTTATCTGGATTATAGCGTACAATGTGTTCGTTGTCAATACCCAGAAAGGAGACAAAATTATGATTTTCAGTTCTAAGTTGCGCGAAGTCCGTATTCACCGTTCGTTCACCCAGCAAAACGTTGCCGATGCCTTGGGCATAAGTCTCCGCGCTTACCAGTACTATGAGCAGGGAACCCGTGAGCCTTCCCTGCAAATGCTCGTTGATCTTTCGAATTTCTTGAATGTCTCAGCTGACTATCTTCTCGGTCGTGTTTCTTCGTTCGAAGATTTTTCTTCCTGAGCCAAGCCGCCGTCGACTACTTTCATCAACAAGTCGGATAGATGAATGGTAACGATGCGCAGTTTCCGTTGATGAACCTCAAACAGGTCTTCCAGCGCGTCCCACACTTCAAAGCTGCCGTCTCGTTTGCCCTGCTCGATCAGCTGGTAGTATCGAAGCGAAACGCCGATTTCGTCCGCCACCTGTTGTTGTGTCATTCCACGATTGATCCGCGCTTCCCTCAGTTTCTCTCGCATTTTTCCCAGCCCCTTGATTTTCCTTGTCCGTTGTGTTATAATACAGCTACAGCGACAACGTTGAGCCCGTTGAACCTGTAAAGCCGTTTCTCTTGCGACCGGGAGCGGCTTCTTTTTTATGTCTCTGGCGCGTCCGGAAGTCCCTGCCACATCGTAATGGCGTGATCCCGTTCCGCCTGATGCCATCCGGTAATCCGGTGGCCGTCGTGCCGGTCGTGTACCAGCACGCAGTTGTGTATGTCGGCGTCTTCCTTGGTGGGCATGCGTTGAATGGTTTCGATCCATCGCCCGTTGGCAAACGCCTCGATCCGTCCCCAGTGCGTGTAAAAGCGGTTGCTGTTGATCTGATCGAACCGGCAAAGCATCGCGCCCTGCAGCGTGTGCCAGGCAAACACCTTGCCGTTCTCGTCCCCGTCTTCCTCGGTGGGAAGCCGGTCTTGAATTCGAACCCAGTTCATGGTGAAGGACGCACGCAGTGCGCCGCCGCGTCTTCCTCCGTCGGAAACCGCCCGTGTTCCTGCCAGAAGTGAATCTGGTAGTAAAGGCTGTGCGGATTGTGCGGCCGGTTCGGCAAATGCCGTGCCGCACATACCGGGCACTTTCCCTTGCCCGGCACGAGAATTCTAATTTCTCCTGCGACCCGTGCGTCCTTGCCGTTCAATCGTTGCCTCACCTCCGCATGTCGTTGTGGTGTGTGTATCGTCTCTGGAACAGTGGGCGGGAGTCGAACCCGCCGGCGAGCATGCCAATATGGTTGATCAATCAAAGTAAGGCGCTGCGCGTTCACGTTGGTTAGAAGGAAAAACGTCCAGTACGCAAGAAGGAATAACCCGAATACCATTTCACTTTAAGGAGTTGTTTTCCTCGCCCAAACCGTTGCACTGTATGTGTTGCGAAGAGCCGGAGTCGAACCGGCCGATGCGAAGGGGTAAAGCGCATCCGAGCCGCCGCCTCGCACGTTGGTCAGTCGGCGCCGTACAAATTCAGTTTGCACCAGTCGAGCGCCTGCGCATATTTGAGTTTCGCGAATTCCTCGCACGTGCCCGCAGCCGTCAGGCGAAAAACCGAAGCAATCCGTTTTTTCTCCTCCGTGTAGAAGGAGACCATGATATTTCCGTCCCAGCTGCACGCGCCCTTTTTCCGCCGCGTCACGTTCCATACGCTGGCCACGTGGGAAACATTGCCTTCCTTCACGAACTCCTGCAGCGTTGCGAGCATGTCCGGCGTATCCACAAGAAACCGTCGAGCCATCCATTAGACCTCCCTGATCGTAATCCCCAAGCATTCCTTCATCTGCTTTTTCTTCATCCGGTACACGGCATTCTTCGCCGTCGCGGAGCTTTTCGCGTCCAGCACTTCGTAACTTCCGTCGTGCCGGAACACCACGAAGTCCGCCACATACTCGACTTTCCCCGGCAGCTGAAACCGAACCTGACGCGCCACGGCCATATACTCGCCGTTCCGCATTCTCAATTTCAGTTCCTTCCAAGCCGCCGCCTCATGCTTCGAATCAAACGAAATCCCGTCCGCCTCGGTGCGCTGGTTCCCGTACTTGCTCCGTTTCCCATCGCGCCGATCGCCGTCCACATTTCGTCCCGTCCGCTGCAAGAAAGCCCGATACTCGTCCTCCGTCATGCGGATGCTCATACGACAGCCTTTTCCGGTTCCACAGAATAATCCGCCAGCGTCAGACCCAGCACGTTCGAAAGCATGATCAATTCCGTGGCCGTCATCTTTCTTTTTCCGTGCAATGTCTTGCCGAGCAGATCATCATCCATGTTTGCGCGGCGAGCGAGGCTTCGAATCGTCATTCCGATTTGAATACGCCTCTGGTCGATCACCGAGATATAATTCTGCATCCCCACAGTCCTTTCTACGTTTTCTAGACTTACTACTATGATATTCTATTTAACAGAGAATGTCAAGCCCAAATGGCATACTTTTTCTATCTTTTGTAGTGAATTTCCTTGATTTTAGCGTACATATATGGTAAGATAAATTTGAGGTGATTCCATTGAACGAGCAGGAAATACGCAAAATCCTTGCGTCAAGATTGAAAGAATACCGGGAGCGTTCCGGTTTAACCATCACGGAAGTAGGTGCAGCCATCGGCAAAAGCGAGAAGACAGTCAGCGCATGGGAACATGGCCGCGGCCAACCGGATGCCGATATGCTTTTCAAGCTTTGCGCCCTGTACAAGATTGAGAACATCAGCATCTTCTACGGTATGGATACGCCCGCCGATACCCTCACGCCGGAAGAGCAAGCCCTGATCAATACCTACCGAACCCTCAACCCAAACGGACGTAAGCTGGTGCTGGACACTGTTTCCACCATCGCCGGAAATCCGTCTATGCAAAAAGAGCCGTGCGCAAGCAAGGCAATCTGATATTCTTTGATTTCAAAGGAGGTAAAGACCCATGAAAAAACTCATTGCACTGTTGCTCTGTTTCGTTGCCCTGTGTTCCGTTCCGGCGTTTGCCATGGTTCCGAAGAATACGCCGAAGCCCACAGCAGCGTCCGAGCCGAAAGAAGCCACACTTCAGACAGACGAAGCGTCTTTTCAAATCTTCTACATGTACGTCATGGACAAGCTGAATCAGTCTTACGATTATGATGTGATTGATCGCACAGAAGGAAAGAAATACGAATATGTCACGGTAACCATGTCGCCGTATTGCACCGGCATGATCACCGTCAAAAATTCAGAAATTGTGGATATTCTGATTGTTGGTTTGGGTGATGGTACGAAGGCGTCTGGTTCCGGAATTATGAGTACACTGATTGCAACCGTAATGTCCGTCGATACCAGTGTCTCGCTCTCGGACGCAACGGACATCGTCTTGAATTTAATTTCTACGCAAGGCACATATAGTTCCGAGTGCTGCACGTATGAATTGTCCATCAGCGATTCGATAGGCACTATGTTTACCGTAAAGCCTTTGGAAAAATAAAAAGTCCGCTCCGGAATTTGGCCGGAGCGGAATAACATTTGAGGCGAGGCCGCACCACCGGCCTCGGGCAACAGTATAGCACAAACGCGCCGTTCTGTAAAGCCCATGAAAGGAATTTCATGAAAGAAGTTCAGGCACCACGAGTAAACGCCGTGATCTACGCGCGCTATTCCTCCCACAGCCAGACCGAGCAATCCATCGAAGGCCAGCTGCACGATTGTCATGCCTACGCAGAGCGCAACAATTATGCCATCGTCGGCGAGTACATTGACCGCGCCATCTCCGGCAGAACCGATGACCGTCCCGACTTTCAGCGCATGATCGAGGACGCCCCGAAAAAGCAGTTTGAAAAAATCATCGTTTGGAAACTGGATCGCTTTGCCCGCAACCGTTACGACTCCGCCTTGTACAAACACAAGCTCAAGCAGTACGGTGTGCGCGTCATCTCCGCCATGGAGAATGTCGGCGAAGGCGATGAGTCCATTCTGCTGGAAGCCTTATTGGAGGCTTCTGCCGAATATTACAGTCTTGATCTAAAAAAGAAAATCAAGCGCGGCCAGCGCGAGAGCATTGCCAAAGGCCTGTACTGCGGCGGACCCGTCCCCTACGGCTACAAACTCGTCGACAAGAAATTGAAGATCGACGAGCGCACCGCGCCCACCATGCGTTATATCTTCGAGCAGTACGCGCAAGGCACGTCCATGAAAGACATCATCGACGAGCTGACCCGCCGCGGTGTCAAAAGCTCAAGAGGCACGCCCTTGAACTACAACACCTTCTCCCGCGCAATCGTAAACCCCACCTACATCGGCGAATACCATTACGCCGGAGAACTGATCGAAGGCCTTGCCGAACCCATGGTCAGTAAAGATATTTTCGAGCGCGTTCAAGCGCGAGTAAAATCCAAATCCATAGCCCCGGCGTCCGCCAGAAAAGTTGAGTACCTTCTCCAAGGCAAACTCTTCTGCGGCCACTGTGGTGCCACCATGATCGGCGAATGCGGCAAAGGCAGACACGGCAGCATGTTCTATTACTACACATGCTCAACACGCAAGAAATCCCACACCTGTCAGAAGCACAACGAGCGCAAAGACGACTTAGAATATTATGTCGTCAACCAAACCCTAACCTACATCCTGACGCCCGCCCGCATCAAGGAAATCGCCGCCAGCATAGTAGCCGCCTACGAAAAAGAATTCGACACCAAGAAAATCAAATCCCTAGAAAAGACCATCGCAAGAATCGACTACGAACTGACCAAACTAACAGACGCCCTAATAGAAGCCCCCGCCGTAGCGCGTAAAAGAATCTACGACAAAATGGAACAACTGGAAGCCGAAAAATCCTCCACGGAAGTCGACCTAGCCAAACTGCGAATCGCCTCCGAAATCCGCTTCACCCAACCGGAAGTAGAAGCATGGTTAAAATCCTTCTGCACCGGCACCGCCAGCGACCCCGATTTCCGCCGCCGCATCATAGACACCTTCATCAACAGTGTCTACCTCTACGACGACCGAATCCTACTCTTCTACAACCTAAAGCACCAATCCCAAACCCTACACCCCACC
>CAVIFH010000117.1:0-6419 GCA_963641615.1 bacterium
CACATTGACAAATCTCGTCTCAAATCCTGATGGTGTTCTTTTCACCGCTGCTGCTGGCCGGTATTCATCTGATGTTTGCATTTCCGATGATATGGCAAATGCTGAAGATGTTTAATCTTTATAACAGGCAGCTTGTTGTTTGGGCACATATAGCTGCTTACCTGGCATTTTGTGTATTCTATATCATCGTTTACAATCTTACGGCACACGCCTATTACCGCATTGTCAGCGGTGAAAAAGAAGAATAGAGCAAATAAAAACAGATCCCGTCTGCACAAAGCGGATGAGATCTGTTTTTCTGAGGCCGCATCGTGTACGATGCGGCGCTGCCTTGACTAAAAAATCAAAAAAAGAGGCATCACAGCCTCTCAAAATGTCACAAAACACAATTGACAAAAATACGGATATCGTATAAAATGAAATTCCATAGTGTGGTGTAGCAGCAAGCCGCAATTCCCTCTTACCTTGCTCATTCTACCATAGTGGCGGGGAGCTGTCAAGTAGAAAGTTGATAACATCTGGCAACGTTCCCGTGCGTATCAAATTAGCAACACATTTCGAAAGAAAGGCTGTGATGATCCATATGGCAATGGTCAAGGACGTGATGTTCGGTAAGACCATGCGTAAATCCTACGCAAAGTATGAGGAAATTCTGGAGATTCCCAATATGTTGAAAATCCAGAAGGACTCCTACAAATGGTTCCTGGATGAAGGACTGCGCGAGGTGTTCAAGGATGTAGGCACCATTACGGATTTCTCTGGCAAGCTGGAGCTTAGTTTCCTGGATTACACCATGGAGGATAAGCCCAAGTACACCATCGAGGAATGCAAGGAGCGGGACACTACCTACGCCAAGCCGATTAAGGTGCGTATTCGCCTGCGCAACACGGAGACGGATGAAATCAAAGAGCAGGAAATCTTCATGGGCGATTTCCCGGTGATGACCAAGGGTGGTACTTTCGTCATTAATGGTGCGGAGCGCGTTATCATTTCTCAGATTGTCCGCAGCCCCGGAATGTACTACGGCCATGAGGTGGACAAAGCGGATCAGCACACCTATACGGCAACGGTGATTCCTTATCGCGGCGCCTGGCTGGAATACGAGACGGATAATACCAATGTTTTCTGGGTTCGCATCGATAAGAACAGAAAGCTGCCGATTACCTGCCTGATCCGCGCACTGGGCGTCAGCACTGACGAGCAGATCAAGGAAATGTTCGGCGAGGATGAGCGTATCCTTTCCACAATCGAGAAGGATCCCTGCAAGACCAGAGAGGATTCCCTGCTGGAAATTTATCGCCGCCTGCGTCCCGGCGAGCCTCCTACGGTTGAGACCGCAATTGCCCACCTGGAGGGACTCCTTTTTGACGCGCATCGGTACGACGTTTCCAAAGTCGGCCGCTATAAGTTCAATAAGAAGATGGATATCTGGAGCCGCTTGTCCGGTCAGGAGGCAGCAGAGCTGATTACCGATCCGATCACGGGCGAAGTGCTTGTGATGCCCGGTGACTTTATTTCCCGTGCGCAGGCACACGAGCTGAGCGCAAAGGGCGTAAACGAAGCGGTTATCCGCATCGGCGATACCAACGTAAAGGTCTTCTCCAACAACATGGTGGATATGGCCAATTTCGTTGATTTTGATCCAAAGCAGTACGGTGTAAAGGAAAAGGTCCGTTTTTCCGTCCTGCGTGAAATGCTCCAGACTGTCCCGGCGGACGGCTGGAAGGATGCAATTGAAGAGCGCATGGATGACCTGATCCCGAAGCATATCATTGTAGATGATATTATGGCATCCATCAACTATCTCAACTGCGTTGCAATGGGTGTCGGCACAACAGATGATATCGACCACTTGGGCAACCGCCGCCTGCGTTGTGTCGGTGAGCTGCTGCAGAATCAGTTCCGCATCGGCTTCAGCCGTCTGGACCGCGTCATTCGTGAGCGTATGACCGTGCAGGATCTGGATTCCGTGACGCCCCAGAGCCTGATTAACATACGTCCTGTTACTGCGGTGATCAAGGAATTCTTCGGTTCCTCTCCGCTGTCTCAGTTTATGGACCAGAACAATCCGCTGGCAGAGCTGACCCATAAGCGCCGCCTGTCCGCTCTTGGCCCCGGCGGTCTGAGCCGTGACCGCGCCTCCTTTGATGTGCGTGATATTCACTATACACATTACGGCCGTATGTGCCCCATTGAGACGCCTGAAGGTTCCAACATCGGCCTGATTAACTACCTTGCCACATTCGCGAGGATCAACGAATACGGCTTCGTGGAGGCCCCTTACCGCAAGGTAGACAAAGCAACCGGATTTGTTACAAAGAATGTAGAGTATATGACTGCCGACATAGAGGATGACTATTATGTCGGACAAGCCAGCGAGCCGCTGGATGAAAACGGCTGCCTTGCAAACGCCCGTATTACCTGCCGCCACCGTAATGAAATCATCGAAGTTGACCGCAACATGATCGATTATCTGGATGTATCTCCCAGAATGATGATTTCCATTGCTACTTCCTTCATTCCGTTCCTGCAGAACGACGATGCGAACCGTGCCCTGATGGGCGCGAACATGCAGCGTCAGGCTGTTCCGCTGCTTACAACCGAGCCGCCTATTGTTGCAACCGGCATAGAGCACAAGGCTGCATTGGACAGCGAGGTGTGCATCAAGGCGGAGAAGCCCGGCGTAATTACTGCTGTATCTGCGACGGATGTCTCCGTGCGCTATGATGACGGCGAGACTGCCACATATCATCTGACCAAATTTGCCAGAAGCAACGCGGGCACCTGTGTCAACCAGCGCCCCAACGTTGTAGTTGGCGAACGGGTTGAGGCCGACCAGATTATTGTTGATGGCCCCAGCTGCTCCGGCGGTGAGGTTGCCCTCGGCAAGAACGTACTGATTGGCTTCGTCACATGGGAAGGCTACAACTACGAGGACGCAATTCTTCTTAACGAGCGGCTTGTTCGCGAGGACGTCTTTACCTCCATCCACATTGAAGAGCATGAGACCGAAGCCCGTGACACAAAGCTCGGACCCGAAGAGATTACCCGGGATATCCCAAATGTGGGCGAGGATATGCTGAAGGATCTGGACGAGAACGGCATCATCCGTATCGGTGCAGAGGTCCATTCCGGTGATTACCTTGTAGGTAAGGTAACCCCGAAGGGCGAAACTGAGCTGACTCCGGAGGAGCGCCTGCTGCGGGCAATCTTCGGCGAAAAGGCGAGAGAGGTTCGCGACACGTCCCTGAAGGTTCCTCACGGAGAGAGCGGAATCGTTGTGGATGTGAAGGTGTTCACAAGAGAGAATTCCGATGAGCTGGCTCCCGGCGTTACACAGTCCGTCCGTGTTTATATTGCCCAGAAGAGAAAAATTTCCGTCGGCGATAAGATGGCCGGCCGTCACGGCAACAAGGGTGTTGTTTCCCGCGTGCTTCCTGAGGAGGACATGCCGTTCCTTCCGGACGGTACCCCGCTGGACATCGTTCTGAACCCCCTTGGCGTGCCTTCCCGTATGAATATCGGCCAGGTGCTTGAGGTTCACCTCGGATATGCTGCCCACGCCCTTGGCTGGAATGTTGCGACGCCGGTATTTGACGGCGCGAACGAAAAGGATATCCGTGAGACACTGAAGGAAGCCGGACTCCGCGAGGATGGCAAGACGATTCTGTACGATGGCCGTACCGGCGAGCCCTTTGATAATCTGGTCACTGTTGGCTATCCGTATTATCTGAAGCTTCACCATCTGGTTGATGATAAGATCCACGCCCGTTCCACAGGCCCGTACGCACTGGTTACGCAGCAGCCCCTTGGCGGCAAGGCCCAGTTCGGCGGACAGCGGTTCGGTGAAATGGAAGTCTGGGCCCTGGAGGCGTATGGTGCAGCCTACACCCTGCAGGAAATTCTGACGGTAAAATCCGATGATGTGACAGGCCGTGTGAAAACCTACGAAGCAATCGTCAAGGGCGAGAATATCCCAAAGCCGGGTGTCCCCGAGTCCTTCAAGGTGCTTGTTAAGGAACTGCAGGCTCTGTGCCTTGACATTCGCGTTCTGGATGAGAACGGCAACGAAATCGAGCTTAAGGATGACGATGATGACGACGAGATTGTCTACAGCTCCGATGAGCGCAGCGATACCGTTGTCGGCGATACCAGCGAGGTTCTGGATTCCGGCTTTGTAATTGACGAGGACAGTCCTGAAGATATTATGGATGTATTCGGCGATCTGGATGACGGCGACGCCGAGACAATAGAAGACTAAGGAGGCGCACATATGGCAAATGCCACCTTTGATGCCATTAAAATTGGCATTGCTTCGCCGGAGATGATCCGGCAGTGGTCCTATGGTGAGGTTAAGAAGCCCGAGACCATCAACTATCGTACTTTAAAGCCTGAGCGGGATGGCCTGTACTGCGAGCGTATTTTTGGACCCCAGAAGGACTGGGAATGCCACTGCGGTAAATACAAGAAGATCAAATACAAGGGCAAGATCTGTGATCGGTGCGGCGTAGAGGTTACCAAATCGAAGGTACGCCGGGAACGCATGGGTCATATCGAGCTTGCAGCTCCCTGCAGTCACATCTGGTATTTCAAGGGAATTCCTTCCAGAATGGGACTCATTCTGGATATCAGCCCGAAAGTGCTGGAGAAGGTCCTGTATTTTGCGGCTTACATTGTTACGGATCCCGGTGATGCACCTCTTGCAAAAAATCAGGTGCTCACGGAAAAAGAATACCGTGACATGCGCGAAAAGTACGAGGATGATTTCAAGGCCGGAATGGGCGCGGAAGCAGTAAAGGAACTGCTGGAGCAGATTGACTTGGATCAGCTTTCCGAACAGCTCCGCAATGAACTGAAAACCGCTTCCTCTCAGAAAAAGCTGCGTCTTGTAAAGCGGCTCGAGGTGGTGGAAGCCTTCCGCGAGTCCGGCAACAAGCCCAGCTGGATGGTGATGGATGTCCTTCCGGTCATTCCGCCGGATATACGTCCGATGATTCAGCTTGACGGCGGCCGTTTCGCCACTTCCGATCTGAATGATCTCTATCGCCGTGTCATTAACCGCAACAACCGCCTGAAGAGACTCATTCAGCTCCATGCGCCGGATATCATCGTGCGCAATGAAAAGCGTATGCTTCAGGAGGCAGTGGATGCCCTGATTGATAACGGCCGCCGCGGACGTGCGGTTACCGGTGCCAACAATCGTGCACTGAAGTCCCTTTCCGATATGCTGAAAGGCAAGCAGGGACGTTTCCGTCAGAACCTGCTTGGCAAGCGTGTAGACTACTCCGGCCGAAGCGTTATTGTCGTTGGGCCTGAGCTGAAGCTGTATCAGTGCGGTGTTCCCAAGGAAATGGCAATCGAGCTTTTCCGTCCTTTCGTTATGAAAAAGCTGGTGTCTGACGGCATTGCAAACAACGTAAAGTCCGCCAAGAAGATGATTGATAAGGGCAAAACGGAAGTATGGGACGCCCTGGATGAGATTATCAAGGACCGCCCGGTTATGCTTAACCGCGCGCCAACCCTTCACCGCTTGGGCATTCAGGCCTTTGAGCCGATTCTGGTTGAGGGCCGCGCCCTGAAGCTGCATCCGCTTTGCTGTACCGCATTTAACGCCGACTTTGACGGCGACCAGATGGCAATTCACGTGCCGCTTTCTCCCGAGGCGCAGGCGGAAGCAAGACTGCTGATGCTGTCTGCAAACAACCTGCTTCGTCCGCAGGATGGCAAGCCTGTTACCGTCCCGACGCAGGATATGATCCTCGGTGCCTATTACCTGACCTATACCCGTTTGGGAAAGGCAGAAAAAGGCTCTGAAACCGTGTTCGTAACCGATGCGGGTGATACCAATCTGCCGGCCGGTGAGATCGTGGACGCCGACGAGTTCCTTGCGGCGAACAAGGCTGCAAGCGCAGTCGGAAAGGCTGCCGCAAAGTTCCGCCCGATTCATAACTACTCCAGCACAGAGGAGGCCATTGCCGCTTATGCGGATGGCGCCATCGGTCTGCACGCACCGATTCGTGTGCGCTACGGCAAGATGATCGACGGCGAGATGCAGTACCGCATTATTGACGCCACGGTTGGCCGCCTGATTTACAACGAGCCGATCCCGCAGGATCTGGGATTTGTGGACCGCAGTGTCCCCGGACATGAGTTTGACCTTGAGGTAAGCTTCCTGGTTGGCAAGAAGCAGCTTGGCAAGATTATCGACAAGTGCATTCGCAAGCATGGCTTTACCATTGCAACCGAGATGCTGGACCGCATCAAGGCATTGGGCTATAAGTACTCTACCAAGGGCGCTATTTCCGTTTCCATTGCGGACATGGTTGTTCCTGCCGCAAAGTATGAGCTGGTAAAGCAGGCGGAAGGCAAGGTTGTCGAAATCGAAAACTACTACCGTCATGGCTATATCACAAATGACG
>CAVIFH010000118.1:0-6351 GCA_963641615.1 bacterium
TCTTGAGCCAAAATCTCTCGATGAATGCCCTTGCCTCATTATGCGGTATTGCCATGGGAATCTGCTGCTATATTTCCAGGGACAGATTTCACATGGTATACAGGCAATAGCACCCAAAAAGCAGCGCCCCGGCAATCAGCAGTGAAACTGCCCACTTTGCCGCCGCATGCAAAAGCATCTTCCCGATGCTGTCCGAATGATTCTGCATTTTTCTCCTCCTATGAAATACTCTGTGCCATCACTCGGCGGTCCGGTTCAAATAGCTAATGGCATGAACCGGGCACTTTTCCTCACATTTTCCGCAGCCGATGCATTTGTCAAGATCGACATGTGGAAGATTATTCTCCATTGTAATGGCGCCCTGCTCGCATTGACGGGCGCAAAGCCCGCAGCCGATGCATCCTGCCGTGCAGACACGCTTCACAGCCGGACCCCGATCTTTATTGGAGCACCGGACGGTAACCTTTGCCGTGCGATCGTGCATCCCGATAATGCCTCTGGGGCAAGTCTTGGCACACAGGCCGCATCCGATACACTTGGCAGGATCTACAACCGCAATGCCATCACATACGGAAATTGCTTTCTGGGGGCAGATTCGCACGCAGCTTCCCAGTCCCAGGCAGCCATATGCACAGCCGGTAAAGCTCAAGCCGCTGAGTACCGCAGCGCGGCAGTCAGATATGCCGACATACTGTGCTTTTGGGGCAGTTGCGCCGCAGGTTCCGGCGCAGGCAACATATGCCTCCTGAGGATCAGGGTCGATCGTATCTCTTTCGAGGATCGCTGCTATCTTTGCGATATTTTCCGTGCTGTTTCCGGGGCAGACGTCCACACGGACGCCATGGTTGACAATTGCGTCCGCAGCGGCGTCGCAGCCTGCATATCCGCAGGCGCCGCAATTTGCTCCCCGCAGGCATTCACGGACTCTTGTGACCCGGTTGTCTTCCTTTACATAAAACTTTTTGCTGGCAGTAACCAGTGCCGCGCCAAGAATCAGCCCCACCAGGCCGATTACCAGGGTCGAAATCAACACCATATTCATGTCTTTTCCTCCCTCAGCCCAAACCTGCAAAGCCCATAAATGCCATTGCCATCAGTGTTGCACACAGCAGAACAATCGGGGCCCCCCGGAAAGGCGCCGGGATTGCATCCTCGTCTATGTGCTCACGAATGGCAGCCAGCAATACAATGGATATCGTGTAGCCTACAGCCGTGCCGAAGCCCGCCGCTGTGCTCTCCAGAATCGTGTATCCATTCTGCACATTGGTTAACGCAACGCCCAGCACCGCGCAGTTCGTCGTAATCAGCGGCAGATAAATGCCAAGGCTCTGATACACACCGTGGGCACTCTTTTTCAGGAACATTTCCACCATCTGTACAAGAGCCGCAATCACCAGAATGAACACGATCGTCTTCAGATAATCCAGCTGCAGCGGCAGAAGGACATATTGATACAGCGCAGCCGCCACGGCAGAGGAAACCGTAAGCACCGCCGTAACCGCAAGGCCCAGGGACAGAGAGGCTTTCTTCTGGGCAGACACCCCAAGGAACGAACAGATTCCCAGGAACTGGCTGAGCACCACATTATTTACAAGTGCAGTGGACACAATGATCATAATCAGGCTTTTCATTGCTGTTTTTCCTCCTCACCGCCGCAGCCCGCAGTGCAGCCCGCACAGCACCCGTCGCAGCCCTCCACGACCTTCCTCGAACGGTTCTTAATGCCAATTGCGTTTAACAGCGCAATAATCATCGCCAGGACCAGGAATGCACCTGGTGCACGGATAAAGAAGGCAATGGGCTCAAAATTCCCCGGCAAGGAAATTCCGAAAATGGAACCAGCGCCCAGGATTTCACGGATCGAGCCAATGATCACCAGCGCAATGGTAAAGCCCAGCCCCATGCCGAGCCCGTCAAACAGGCTCAGCAGCGGAGGATTTTTAGAGGCATACGCCTCCGCGCGGCCCAGGATAATGCAGTTAACCACAATCAGCGGAATATAAATGCCGAGCGCATCATACAGCGACTGCATATATGCCTGCATCAGCAGCTCCACCACCGTAACGAAGGAGGCCACGATCACAATATACGCCGGGAGCCGCACCTCATCCGGAATGAGCTTCCGCAGCAGGGATATTGCCAAATTGGAGATTGCCAGAACAACCAGGCTGCTCAGTCCCATGCCGAGCCCGTTCATTGCCGAGGTTGTGACGGCAAGGGTCGGGCACATTCCAAGCATCAATTTAAAGGACGGGTTCTCCTTCACAACACCATTATAAATTCGCTCACAGTAAGCATTCATAAGCATTGCCCCCTACTTCAAGTTTTCAGTGAAATACTGCAGTGCGGCATTTACGGCATCCACAACAGCACCGGAGGTAATGGTGGCGCCGCTTACGGAATCGATCACGTCCTCCTGTGTGGAAGTGCCGCTCTTATTCAGGGTAAAGGCAGGTACATTCACATTTTCGAACTGAATCATGAATTCCGGCTCACCGCAGCGCATTCCCATGCCGGCTGTTTCGCTCAGCTGCGTAAAGTGGATTCCGGTCAAGGTGCCGTCCGGAAGAATTCCGACAGCCAGCGTAAGGCCGTCACCGCTGAAGGCCTGACTGTTGTGCACTGAAATAACATAGCCGACCGTATTTCCCTCTGCATCCTCTCCTGCAAGCACTGCCTGAACGGCAGCTGTATCATAGGATGCAGCTTCTATCGGAAGGCTGGCAAAGCTCTCCGCCTCCGGCAAAACTGTCTGATACGCCGCCTGATTTGCCAGTGCGTTGTTTTGCGCAATCCGGTTGGCAGTTGTGACATATACGCCGCTCAACGCAAGGCCCGCAATAATGGTAATGACCAGCAGAATAATCACCGGCTTTGGAATGGCCTTCTTAAACTCCTTCGGGATACGGTAGCCATAGGGGATCGGAATAAACAATTCATCAATCAGGTTTCCAAACAGGTTTGCAAGCAGCACCGCATAGGTCGTAGAATCATCTGCGGAGCCTTTCACGCGGAAAAGCCCGATCAGCACGCCGGTGAGCGTGCCGTAAAGCAGCTGTCCTTTGGTTGTAGATGGTCCGGTAACAGGATCCGTCGCCATAAAGAACGCCGCCATCAAAAGTCCGCCGCCCAGCAGCTGCGGGATCAGATACGACGGGTCTACCCCGTGGCCACCGAAAATCGCGAGGAAAATTGCCGTTGACGCAATCGTGGCCGTGGGAATTTCCCACGTAATGCCGTGCGAAAGCAGCAAATAGATTCCGCCGGCCAGAAGGCCGATTGCCGAGCTTCCGATGACACCGCTTGTACTGCCGAAAATCATTGCGGCAATATCCACGCTTTCACCTGCGGCGACCTGTGCAAGGGGCGTTGCAGAGGATACGCCGTCATAGGTATATGACGTCATGGACGCGCTGAAGGAAATCAGCAAAAAGCTCCGTCCTGCCAAAGCAGGGTTCATAATATTATGCCCTAATCCGCCGAAGAGGCATTTTACGATCAGGATTGCGAACACGCTGCCGAATGCGGGAATATACAGCGGAACATTCGCAGGCAACGTCAGTGCCAGCATCAGTCCCGTAACCATGGCGCTGCCGTCACTAAGGGTATTTTCACGCTTTGTGACATAGTCAAACAGATATTCCGTCGCAACGGCGGCAGCAACAGAAACGAGGATTACAACCGCGGCATATAAGCCGTGAGCTCCGATGCCCAATACCACTGTGGGAAGAAGTGCCACAAGCACATCCCACATCACGCTTTTGGTGGAAAGGCCGCCGCGGTCATGCGGCGCGCTGGAAAGATGCAGTAATTTGCTCATTGTGCTTCACCCCTCATTTCCTTTTTGCCGCCATAATTTCCGCCTTGGTTACCTTGAACAGCTGCATCAGGGGACGTTTGGCGGGACAGATGTAGGTGCAGCATCCACATGCGATGCATTCCAGTCCGTACAGCCGCTTTTCGTAGCGCTCATAGTCCTTATGCTGCGCTGCCACCTGCATCAGCTGCGGAGACAGCCCCAGGGGGCAGACCCGGTTGCACCGTCCGCACCGCAGGCATGCCGTCATGGGGGACGCAGCCACCGGGTCAGTGCTCAGAGCGGTAATGGCATTGTTATTCTTGCAGATCGGCACATTCAGGTCCACCATTGGGATCCCCATCATCGGGCCGCCGGAGAGGATTTTTTCCGGCTCCATGCCGTCCTTCCAGCCGCCGCAGGCATCCACCAGCTCCTGAGAATTGGTGCCGATTTTCACCAGAAAGTTTCCCGGCTCCTTCACGCTGTCACCGGAAACGGTAACCAGGCGCTCCGTCAGAGGTTCACCGAAGCAGACGGCTCTGTAGATTGCCCGAACGGTTGCCACATTGTCGACGACGCATCCCGCATCCGCCGGAAGCATTCCCAGATGCAGGTGCCGCCCTGCGACCGCGCTGATCAGTGAGCGTTCGCCCCCCTGGGGGTACTTGGTCTTCATCGGCATGACGTGGATTCTCTCGCGCCCGATACAAGCCTTTTCCATTGCCGCAATCGCGGCAGGCTTATTATTCTCAATGCAGATGACACCCTTTGCCTGTGGGAAAAGCCGCAGCATAATCTCAACGCCTTCTACGATCTCCGCAGCATGAGTCTGCATTAACTGATCGTCGCATGTGATGTAGGGCTCGCACTCGGCACCGTTCGCGATCACATAGCGAATGGTTTCCGGCTCCTTTACCGTCAGCTTTACGTGGGTTGGGAAGCCGGCGCCGCCCATGCCGACAATTCCCGCACTTTTGATGCGCTCCAGAATTTCACGGTTGCCCAGCTGCATATAGTCGATTCTTTCGTCAATGCTTTGTACCCGGGTATCTTCTCCGTCCGACTCAACGACAATTGCCTGCGCCAATGTGCCCGCCACTGTCTGGCGCATTTCAATGCTCTTTACAGTTCCCGAAACGGAGCTGAAGATATCCGCAGATACAAAGCCGGCGGCCTGCGCGATTTTCTGTCCGGCAAGCACATGGTCTCCCTTCGCGACAACCGGATCGGCCGGTTTGCCGATGTGCTGATTCATCAGGAAAACAAGCTCTCCTTTTGGAGTCAGCGGAACGGGCGGTTTTCCCTCCGTAAGTTCCTTCCTTGCTATCGGATGTACGCCGCCGCGGAATGTACAATCTCCCATAGACATCTCTCCTCTGCCTGAGTATGCATTGTGCAGGCAACGCACAGCCATGCCGTGTCTGCAATGCTATATCCGAATTATAGCATGTTATTTTTAAATATCAACAATAAAATAAACTTTTTACGTCAGTTTATCAATATATTCGTATCGATTTCAGAAATAATCAAATTTTTTCGCATATTAGCGCTGTAATATCTCAAATGTCTGCATCATTTTACAGTGTATATTCTTTCTAAATTTCTTTTCGATTTTGAGAATTAATCCGGCATTTTAACGCCATAACAGAGTCATTTATTTAACAGGTCATAATTTTTTGCTGCAAGAACCACTTTAAGGCGGAATATCATGTCTATACATGCAGTCGGGCTGAGCGCGCTCCGCGTGGGTATTTCCAGAAAGGAACCCTCTCCAGCGAAATTCCGTGAAACACAATTTCGTATTATTTCCCTTGACAAAGGGGTTAAAATGCTTTAGTCTTTGATATGGTATGGACTGTTTTTGAACATTTTATTATCCAACCGGGACGGAGCTTTACAGCATGAGATCCTCTGGTATTTTAATGCATATTACCTGTCTCCCCGGAGCGTACGGCATCGGCACCATGGGGCAGCAGGCTTATGAATTCGTAGATTTTTTGAAGGAAGCCGGGCAGAGCAGCTGGCAGGTCCTGCCGCTGACGCCAACCGGCTACGGCGACTCTCCCTATCAATCCTGCTCTGCGTTCGCGGGAAACCATTATCTGATCGACCTGGATCGTCTGATTGAGGACGGTCTGCTTGCGCCCTCTGACTTAGAGGGGATCACCTGGTGCACCGCGCCGGATCAGACAGATTTCGGTCTGCTTTACAATAATCGCCTTCACGTCCTGCGCACGGCATACAGCCGTTTCACGTCGAATAAAGAATACGCCTGCTTCTGTGAAGAAAACAGCAATTGGCTGCCGGACTTCACACTTTTTATGGCCTTAAAGGGGGAATTCGGTGGGAAACCATGGTATGAATGGGATAAGCCCCTCAAATTTCGTGAGCCGGACGCCATTTGGAATGCGCGCAGAGAATTGAAGGATGAAATTGGTTTCTTCTCCTTTGTGCAGTTTCTGTTTTTCAAGCAGTGGAACGCGCTGCATGCCTACGCAAAGCGCAGCAATATTTCCATCATCGGCGATGTACCCATCTATGTACCCCGGGAC
>CAVIFH010000119.1:0-6332 GCA_963641615.1 bacterium
GCATAGAGCAGGTAGGGGAGGAAGCATTCGCAAAGATGCTGCGTGTTCTCAGCGGTGAAATGACCAAAAATGAAGCCATCAGTTATTTCAGCGCAATTGATATTCACTGCCTTGGTCCTGTGATCTGACGCTTATTTTCTGATAATAACTCTGCATACCTGCCAAAATCGATTCAAAGTTTAGAAAGGAGAAAAATTTATGAATCCCGTATTGGCAATGGCCATCGGCATTATTGTTATGATGGTTCTCATCATCTGCACGAAAATGCATGCATTTCCATCGCTGATTATTTCTGCATTATTGATTGCGATTCTGTCTGTTGATTACAGTCAGATCGGTACAGACGGCGTAACGCTCGGCTCTCTTCTGAAGGGGTGTGTCTCGGCTGTTACAGCCGGATTTGGCAGCACGATGACGAGCATCGGCGTTGTGATCGGCTTCGGCTGCATTATGGGCATTTTCCTTGAAAAGAGCGGCGCTGCAAAGTGCATGGCTCTGTCCATTCTGAAACTTGTAGGCGTGAAGAACTGCGATATCGTTCTCGGCCTTACTGGTTTCGTCGTTTCTATCCCTGTTTTCTGTGACTCCGGTTTTGTGATCCTGTCCTCTCTTGCAAAGGAATTTTCCCGCTTAACGAAGAAATCAATGGTTTGGTTGGGCGGCATCCTGGGCATGGGCCTGTACATTACGCACTTCATGGTTCCGCCAACGCCCGGCCCTCTGGCGGTTGTAAGCACCTTCCAGCAGAATGGCCTGCCCGTTGATCTGGGTATGTTCATCGTATACGGCCTTCTGATTTCCATCCCGCTGTTCGTTTTTGCTGTATTTCTGTTTCGGTATTTCGGAAAGAAATATCCGGATCTGGTGGTGCCCTATGAGATCGACCGCTCCAAGTATTCACAGGCGCAGCTGGAAGTTCTGGATAAGATCGATGCCAAGATGAAGCAGGGCAAGGAGCTTGAGAATGAAGACTTTGCGGCTCTTCTCAGCGCTGAGAAGCTTCCCAGTGCCTTCCTTTCCTTCGCGACACTGCTGATCCCGATTTTCCTGATTTTTGCCAACACAATTATCGGCCAGATTCCCGGCATTGAAAGCACCGTATTCGGCGGAATTATCGAGTTCCTCGGTCAGCCTGTCATTGCTCTCTTCATTTCTCTGTGCATGGGCGCATTCATGCTTTGCCATGACTTTGACAAGAAGACTTGCGTAGACCTGATGCAGGAAGCATGCCGCGAGGCAGGCCCCATCGTTTTCATCACAGCAGCCGGCGGCGCACTGGGTGCGATTATTAAGAGCTCCGGTGCTGCAAACATGATGGCTGACTGGATTGTGGCTGCAGGCGTTCCTGGTATTCTCGTTCCGATCATCATCGGCGTGATCATGAGATTCCCCCAGGGCTCCGGCACAACCGCAATGATTACCGGTTCCGCAATTATTGCTCCCATGGTAACCTCCTTGGGCGTAAATCCGTACCTGGCAGCTTTGGCACTGTGCCTGACCACAATGTGCCCCAGCTACCTGAATGACTCCTACTTCCATGTTGTTACCAACTTCTCCGGAATGGACATCAAGACAAGCCTTAAGACATGGTCTGTCGGCTCTATCCTGGTTCCGGCCTTCGGCTCGGTGATCTTCATTATTCTGAGCTTGTTTATCCACTGATTCACATCATGGCAGGTATGTGATTGGGTGGAATCGTCCTTAAATAAAACGTGCTCCCTCCGTAAAAAGAGGGAGCATATTTTTGTCAATTCTGAACTGCGTGACGGATTTGAGGACTGTCTGTCTGAAGCGCCGCGAAGCTGTACCCGTTTTGCAGCCCCCACTGAATGATGGATTCTACGGCGTCTACGCTGAAGGAATGAATGTCATGCTGCAGGACTACACAATATTTACTGCTTCCGATACCGCTGATGACGTTGCGGTAGACTTCATTGGCTGTTTTTGCGCCGCCTGCATCATTGCTGTCCACATTCCAGTCAAAATAGGCAAAACCGCAGTCCTGCACTGCCTGCGTTAAATAGGTCATAATGCCTTTTGTTTTGCGGCTGATGGTGTTGGAGCTTCCGCCGGGGAAGCGGAGAAGCTGGGGTTTCACCCCTGTTGCATCTTCAATAATCTGCTGCATCTGAAACAGATCCTGAAAATATGCGTCCGCGCTGGAATAAATTTCCTGATAGCGGTGCGTACGTGTATGGATGCCAATGCTGTGCCCCTCATTTACAATTCGCCTCATGGTGTCTGTATACCCGGTGTTCACCACAAAGAAGGTTGCCTTCACGTTATAGCGCTTTAACACGTCCAGCAGGCCATCCGTATATGGACCGGGGCCGTCGTCAAATGTCAGATATATGGTCTTTTCACTCGGGTAAACAACGGACGGCCGCTCGTGGGGAATACTTGTTACTGTGCGCTCTGTAACGGAAGTATGCCCATCGCTGTCAGTGACGCTGTAGGTCAGGCGATAGCTGTCGGAAGTGTAGCGGACAAACGGATGGTCGATGGTTACGGATACGCTGCCTGTCAGGTCTCCGTCACGCATATCAAAGGCAGTGCAGCCGGGATCCGTAAATTCTTCACCGACATAAATTGTCATCTGGCTGTCGCCCAGAAGTGTCAATTCCGGCGGATAATCGGTATAAATGGGAATCTCCCGCTCTACATAGGTGGGATTGCCGGAGGAATCAATCACGCTGTACGTAATTTTCCCGTTCTCAGGCGTGCGGAGTACCTTATCCGTAATGTCCCCGTCGTAATTGTCGTAGGCAGAATATCCTGCTTCCTGATACTCCGGAGCGGGCTGAAGGTCCGGATCGTCCGGCGTGAGTGTAATCACCGGGCAAACCGTGTCCATTACGCGCACCGTTCGCTCTGCATTGGCCTCCATGCCAAGAAAACGGCAATGATAATGCAGCTGGTATTTGCCGATTTTCTGTACATTTACACTTCCTGAGGCCGCAGCAGGAGAATCCACCTCGATTCCGTCAGTATAAAACTGTGTCCCTCGCAGAATAACACGAACCCCGGGGTCCTGAAATGCTTCACCATATTCTACGCACAGCGATTTATCCCCGATAAGCTCAATTTCAAGAGAAAATTCATTCAGCTGAAAAAGGATAAAGTATGCTGCCGCAGCGACAGAAAGAAGCGAAATCAGGAAAAACAGGACTGCGATCCGACCTCCGGGTGCCTTCCTTTTCACAGCGCTGCACTTCATGTTCAAATGCTTCGCTTCCTTTTCAACGTAATTCATCGGGAGACGGCAGAAAATTCAAGCCAAGCTCCATCGGCTGAAAGCGGGGACATACGTTTTCGGATGTGGCGATCACCGTGGATGCGAGCAGGGTGCCGATCTGACATGCCTCTGCCAGGTTTTTCCCGTAGGTCAAACCAATGGATGCACCGGCGCAGAAGGCATCTCCCGCTCCGGTTGTGTCAATTATGCGCACGACCCTTGCGGGGCAGTGCCCGTAATTTCCAACAGAGTCGGCGTATACAGCCCCTTTGTCGCCCATTGTAACAATCATGCTGTTAATGCGTGCTGCCTGCGCTTTTTGAGAAATAATTTCCGCCAGCTGCATAGGGGAGCAGTTCGCATAATCAGAAGCAAATAGAATACCGGCTTCCTGCTGATTACATATAAAGCAGTCGACACTCATCAGAAAATCACGTCGTTCCAGAGCAATGTTCATATTGGATACCATTGCAAAAACTTTCCGAATATATTTTTTCGCAAACTTAAAGACGCGTTTTACAATTTCCTTGTCTATATCGATTTCAAGGATAACGCTGTCTGCCTCGGAGAAAATTTCGTCTCCCTGTTCATCCAGAATGTCTGTAATTTTCGACAGATCAGGACGCTTTGAAATGGAGGCGACAACATCTCCGCCGTTATTAAACACCGCAAGCCAGGTACCGATTCCGTCCGGGGTCTCCCGAATATAGCGGGTAACCACCTTGTGGCTCTTTAACTTGCGCAGTACATCTGCGCCGATACCGGTGCTGTCGATCAGACTTACAAAGGTGGGGCGGAGCTCACAATTTGCAATATCCTCGGCTACATTCCGCCCTACGCCGCCATGCACCTGCTCAACCCGACCGGCATTTCTCCCTCCCGGGACAAACAAAGAATCCGGGTATCCCTTTATATCGACAAACACCGCCCCAATAACAACAATTCCCATAATTCGGATTCCTTTCGTTCTGAAACCAGCTTCGCAAGCCTTATATAAAATTCGTCCGGTAAAATTTACAGGAGGCCAACTGCAAAATTCCCGGCCTCCTGTGTTATTTTATGGCAGCACCATGTGCAAGGATGCCGTGCAGCCCTTATTGCTGTGTGGGATCGTAGTTTATGATGATGCTGTGCTCTGTCAAAGCAGAAACGTCTGTGATCGCATTTCCGAATACGTTGACTTGCACAAGGTTGGGGCAGTCAGCAAGATAGCTGATATCTGTCAGGTCGTTGTAATCCATGGAAATATACGTCAGATTCGGAAGCCCGCTGAGAACATACAGACTGTTTACACTATTATAGGCTCCCTGCACAACGCGCAGTGCGCTGCATTGCGACCAATCGGGAAGTGCCGGAATACTGTTGTAAGAGAAGTCAATAATTTCCAGATTATACAGGGATCCCAGAGCGGATATATCGTATACGCTGTTGTTGTTAAAACTCAGCTCCTTCAGCTGGATGCATGCACCCAGTTCAGATATATCGCTCAGACTGTTGTAATTCAGGGAAAGGGAGGTAAGAAGCTGCAGACTGGCAAGTCCCTTGACGCTTGAAATCGTGTTGTTGGAGGCGTCCAGCCATGTAAGCTTCGAGCAATGCGCAAGGGGCTCGAGAGAACTGACGGAATTAAAGGAAATGTCCAGCGTCTCCAGATTATACAGATTCGCGAGGACATCCAGCGAGGTGACGGCATTCAGCTTTAAGTAAAGCTCCTTTAAGTTTGTCATTCCTGTCAGGGGTTCGAGATTGCGGATGGTGTTGCTGCTGATATCCAGATATGTCAGATTTGTTGCCTCGGAAAGGTCTGCAATGGTGCTCAGGGCACAGTCTGAAAGGATCAGCTTCTCAAGATTCGGCAGGCTTGCCAGAATTTTCAGCTCTGATGCGTCAAAACGGCAGCCGGTTAAATCCAGAGTGCGCAGTTCATCCAGCCCGACCAGATATTGAAGACTCTCGTCCGGAAGATTGGTAATTGTCAGCGATTCCAGGTGTGTTAATTTAGAAAGGTCCTCCAGCGTCCACGCCGTGGACGGCACGGTAAACTCTGTGACCTCCCACAGATCGTTCGTATACAGATCCTCTGTCCGGGTCATGCCAAGCTGATCGCGCAGGGCATACTCTATATCCGTATCTGCAAATATAGCCAGCTCCACAACACCGCCGACCGTATAGGAATACGCACTGACTGAACTGACAAGCCCATTTTCATCGACACAGACGCAGCGTATCAGGGTCTCGCCAAGCGGCAGCACGATCGGATCGGTATATTCATTCTGAATTGTGGGATATTCACCATCTGTCGTGTAATAGATCGTACCGCCGGAGGAGCTGCTCAAGGCAACGCTGATATAGGTGTTGTAAACGCCCGGTTCCTGAGAAGGGACCGGCGACGCAGGCCGCGCGGTATCCAGCTCGGCGCGAATTCCCGTATCTGAGACGTTTGCAAGCAATGTTACCGCGTCAAGCAGCTTGTCCTGCTCCACATAGGTGCCGCACAGTGCAGTGTAAAGCGCCGCGCTGGGGGATGCGCTGATAGCTTTTGATAGAGATGACTCTGCTTTCGTATAATTCCCGTCTGATTTATACTGCTCTGCCAGCTCTAACGCAACATCCTCATCATTTCCGGAGTGTGCATAGGCCAGCTTATAGAACCAGGCAGAGAGCGCAGAATTTCCCCGCGCGTCATTCAGACGCGCTTCCTTCAGCAGAAGGTCGCGGGTGAACGCTCTGTCGTAATCAAGCAGGTACCAGAAAATGCTTGCAACTGCAAGTAAAGCCAGCAATACAGGCAAAACAAATCTTGCAAATTTTCGCATAGAAAGATCTCCAATCACGGAATTACTGCTGAGAATTATATAACATACGGCAAATATTGTCAAGGACGGCAGGAAAGGGCGGCATTTACGAAAGAGTGTGCAAATTACTGTTTGCCGGCCTGCTTCATGCTCAGGCTGATGCGATGGCGTTTCTCATCCACATTCAGCACCACTACCTTTACAATATCTCCAACCTTTACCGCTTCACTTGGATGATGCAGGCGGCGGCTGGAAACCTCGGAGATATGCACAAGGCCGTCCTGATGCACTCCGATATCCAC
>CAVIFH010000120.1:0-6315 GCA_963641615.1 bacterium
CCGCAAACTGTCAAGCAAAATTTGCAGCACATTCTGAATCATTTCCATTTGTTAAAGAAGTGTAAAACTGTGCAATCCCACCCCTTGTCAAAGGATGTTTTTCTGATATAATTAGCATGTGAGAATTCGGCTTGCCGTATCTGCAGGTTTTTCGGCAGCTGCGGCAATTACATTTTTCAAAAGAGGTTGCTCCTATGAAAAAAATGCTTTTCATTATGAATCCCTATGCTGGGAAACGGCGTGCAAACAAATTTCTTGCAGATATCCTTGAAATCTTCAGCAATGCAGGATACCTGATTACGGTGCACATGACCTCCGGCACCGGTGATGCCACTCAGGCTGCCGCTGCGCTTGGTGCTGAGGCAGATATCGTAGTCTGCTGCGGCGGCGACGGGACCTTCAATGAGACGGTAGCCGGTCTTCTGAAATGCGGTGCGGATGTTCCGGTCGGATATATCCCCGCGGGATCCACGAATGACTTTGCAGCCAGTCTGCATCTGTCGACTGAGCCGGTGGAAGCGGCGCGCGAAATTGTTGAGGGCGTGCCTGTTGCTTATGACGCCGGAAACTTTGGCGGGCGGTTTTTCTCTTATGTTGCCTCCTTCGGTGCCTTTACAAAAACCAGCTACACCACTCCGCAGTCCATCAAAAATGCACTTGGGCATACTGCCTATGTACTCAGCGGCATCTCTGAGCTCTCTCAGATTCGGCCGGAACACGTCAAGCTGGAAATCAATGGTGAAACAGTAGAGGACGACTTTCTTTTTGGTGCGATCTGCAACTCCACATCCGTAGGCGGCATTTTGACGCTCGACCCCAAGCAGGTGGACATGGCAGACGGCAAACTGGAGGTGCTCCTGGTACGTACCCCAAGGAGTCTGCTGGAGCTGACAGAGTGCATTGCCGCCGTGCAGAACCAGCAGTACAACAGTTGTGAAATGATTACCTTCCGCTCCGGAAGCTCTATTGAAATCACCGCAGATCCCGATATGCTGTGGACTCTGGACGGAGAGCGTGAGGACGGTCATGAGCATGTTACCGTCACGAATAACCATCTTGCCTATCGTCTGGTACAGCGGCCGAGAGAATGACGCATGATTTACTCCACACTTTGCTACATCCTGCGCGGTGGAGATGTACTGATGCTTCACCGCGTAAAAAAGAAAAACGATGTCAATCACGACAAGTGGATTGGCATCGGTGGGAAAATAGAGGAAAATGAGTCACCGGATGAATGTCTCCTGCGGGAAGCAAGGGAAGAAACCGGATTAACTCTCACCACATGGCGGTGCCGCGGCATCGTCACCTTTCTCAACGACACCTGTGAAGGGGAATATATGTATCTGTTCACGGCAGATGCATTCACCGGCAGTTTAGCCATCTGTGACGAGGGAGACCTGCAATGGGTCGACCGCGACTTTATTGCATCCCTCCCCCAGTGGGAGGGAGACCGGATTTTTCTGGATTTACTTTGGCAGGATGCGCCGTTTTTTCTGCTCACGCTCCGTTATCATGGAGAAAAGCTGACGGAAGCAATCCTGAACGGAGAGAAAATTCGATAATCAAAAGCCTTTACGAACCGCTTTTGCTGCATGCAGCAGGGCGGTTTTTTTACACTTGTTTACACATATTTTGCAATAGGGCGGTAGCGGGCTTTACACGGAACGTCTAAAATTGGCATCGCAGTCAAAAATCAACCCATAACAAAATCTGAGAGGAGAAAACAAACAAATGAAACTAAAAAAGATGGTTTGCTGTCTGCTGGCTCTCGTGCTGGTACTGGCAGCCACGGCAGGCTCCGTCACAGCAAAGGCTGACGGCGCAGCTCCGAAGTACGTGTTCCTGTTCATCGGCGACGGCATGAGCTACCCGCAGTTCCAGGCTGCAGCCGACTACCTGGGTGCACTTTCCGACAGTGACTATGCAAGCTCCCTGCCCAGCGTCAGCTATGCTGACCGCAACGGAACTGCCTTGGACGGTCCCGTAAAGCTGAACTTCATGAACTTTGACGTTTCCGGCTCTGCAGTGACCTACGACTCCTGCAGCTTTGCTCCGGACTCTGCTTCCACCGCAACTTCCATTGCAACCGGCTACAAGACCTACTCCGGCATGATCAACGTAGACATCAGCGGCTCCGTTGCATACGAAACCATTGCAGAGAAGCTGCACAGCCAGAAGGGCTGGAAGATCGGCGTCATCAGCTCGGTCAACCTGAACCATGCAACTCCCGCAGCATTCTATGCACACAACGCAAGCCGCAACAACTATTACGAAATCGGTGAGGAGCTGGTCGCCTCCGGCTTCGAGTACTTCGCCGGCGGCGGACTGAAGAAGGTAAACGGCTCCTCCGGAGATCAGACAAGCCTGTACACTCTGGCGGAAGAGGCCGGCTACACCGTCACCTTCACGCAGGAGGAAGCAGCTGGAATTACAGCCGATGACGAAAAGGTCATCCTCATCGATGAGCATCTGGCTGACTCCGACGCAATGGACTACGAAATGGATCGTGAAAGCGAGAACTGGGCCCTGAAGGATTACGTTGCCAAGGGCATTGAAGTACTGAATAACGATACCGGCTTCTTCATGATGTGCGAGGGCGGCAAGATCGACTGGGCCTGCCATGCAAACGACGCCGGTGCAACCGTGACCGACACCATTGCCTTAGCCGAGGCTGTACAGGTCGCCATCGACTTTGCTGAAGAGCATCCGGATGAAACCCTGATTCTGGTTACCGGCGACCATGAGACAGGCGGTCTTTCCATCGGCTATGCGGGAACCGACTACGACACCTATATGGACGTGCTTGCAAACCAGAAGATTTCCTTCCAGCAGTTCGACGAGCAATATGTAAACAGCTATAAAGAGAACGGCACGACGTTCGAAGAAGCTATGGCCGACGTCGAGGAGCTGTTCGGTCTGAAGCTGGAAGGTGAGGAAAACGACCGTCTGGTTCTGACTGAGTATGAGACCGAGCGTCTGAAAAAAGCCTTTGAGCTGGTTACATCCGACTACTCTACATCCGAATACACCCAGGAACAGTCCATCCTCTACGGCGGGTACAACCCCTTCTCCGTTACCGTAACACACATCCTGAATAACAAAGCAGGCGTCGACTTCACAAGCTACTCCCACACGGGTCTGCCCGTCGCGGTATTCGCGCAGGGTGTCGGCTCCGACAGCTTCGGCGGCTACTACGACAACACTGAGATTTATTCCAAGATGGCTGCTCTGACTGGCGTTCAGTAAGCAGAAATACAGTCACTTAAGCGGAGGGCAATCGCCCTCCGCATTTGCGAAAATACGGAGGAACTATGAAATTTTTGCGTAAGCTCATGAAATCGGCAGCCTTCTGGCCGGTAACCGTATCCTTTCTTTTAATGATCGTTCTGCTGATTCTCCCCACCGGCTACGAAGGAGCACTGGCGTATCAGAACGCTGACCGCGTACCGGTGCTGGTATTGTCCACAGACGAAAGCAATGTTTACGATACCGGTCTGGTGCGCACCGGAGACCAGGGCGCTGTCGTGCGCATTCTGGAGGGGCAATTTGCGGGGGTTGAAGTGGAAGCCGTAAATCGTCTCAACGGCTCCATGGCACAGGATAAAATTTTCTCAGCCGGTGACAAGGCATTTGCTGTTGTAAGCCACAGCGGCGGTGAAATTACCACCGTTTACATGACTGACCACTACCGACTGGACAAGGAAGCCATTCTTGCCGGCGCATTTCTGCTTCTGCTTCTGATTTTCGCAAGAGGCATTGGCCTTCGGGCAATTCTCTCCTTCATTGACACCATCCTTTTGATGTGGAAGGTCCTTGTACCCGGTCTGCTGAACGGATACAACCCCATCTGGATCACTCTGGGCCTTGTTATGGTGCTTACCGCAATGATACTCATGCTCATTTACGGATGGGACAGAAGGTTCCTTGCTTCCACCTCCGGCGCAATTCTCGGCATTCTCGTAACCGCAGTCCTCGGCAGTGTCTTTACAAGCCTGTTCAAGATTCATGGTGCGGTCATGTCATCCAGTGAAAGCCTGCTGTACGCCGGATACCAATATCTCGACCTGACAAGCATTTTCATTGCTTCTATTTTTATGGGCTCCTCCGGTGCGGTTATGGACCTCTCCGTAGATATCTGCTCCGCAATCTATGAGGTAGCGCAAAAGAAGCCGGGGATCTGCGCAAAGGAACTGATTTTGTCCGGCTTTGCGGTCGGCCGTGCGGCATGCGGCTCCACAACGACAACGCTCCTCCTGGCCTACTCCGGAAGCTTCATCGCACAGCTGATGGTATTCATGGCGCAGGGTACTCCCGTAGAGCTGATGCTCAACTACAAGTACGTCGCCGCTGAAATCGTGCATACCATTGTCGGCTCATTCGGTCTGGTTACCGTTGCTCCCCTTACTGCGATCACCAGCGGTCTTCTTCTTTCCGGACGCAAAAAAACTGCAGCTCCGGAGAAAATTCTCCCTGAGAATGCAGCTATATGTGAAAACAGCAGTGACGTGCAATAAACGCACTTCCGATATGATACGTACCCCCAGTACCGGACACTCGGTGCTGGGGGTACGTATCATATTGGGATGCTGCTACTTTATATTTTTCAGAAGATTATCCAGCTGCGCAATGCTCTCAATCTCGTAATCCGGTTCTATATCTGCCCGTGCAGGCAAATGCTTCGGATTCACCCAGCAGGTGCAGATCCCGGCATTTATGCCGCCCAAAATATCTGATGTCAGGCTGTCACCGGCAATGATTGCCTTTTCACGTCTGAAATTGGGAATTTCCTGAAAACATCTGTCAAAATAAGCCTTTGATGGTTTGTCATACCCAATTTCCTGCGAAATAAATACCTTTTCAAAGTAGGGATACAGTCCGGCGCTTGTCATACGGGAATGCTGAACAGATGCGGTACCATTGCTGACAAGAAACAGCCGGTAGGTACGGGAAAGCTGCCTGATTGCCTCCTCTGCCCCGGGCAGGAAGAAGTGGCCAATACCGAGATTGTGCTCATATTTCTTTGCCGTGTCAGACGCATCAATCGGCTTTCCCATTTCCTCAAACAGAACATGAAAACGCCCTGTAAGCACCTGGGCTCTGGTAATTTCCCCGCGCTCCAAGCGCTCCCAATGCTGCCTGTTAATTTCATGATAACGGCATACAACGTCATCCGTTGGTTCAACACCAAGCTCTTTCAGTGTTTCAGACAGCGCGATCCGCTCTGCCCTGCCAAAATCCAGAATTGTATCATCAAGGTCAAGAAGGATAAATTCCATCATACTGCATTCCTCCTGTGCATAATTTCCCGGGAAATCGCCGCGAACTCCGGAATGCCCAGCGTCTCGCCCCGGACATTTTCCGGAAATCCACATGATGCCAAAATTTCCTCTGCCCCGCGTTTTCCAAGCTCCGGGAAACCAGAAGCAAGGCCGTTGCTCAGCTTCTTTCGCCGCTGCGCAAAGCTGGCACGCACCACGCGGAAGAAAAGCTCCCGGTCGGGTATCTCCCATGGGCATTCCCGACGCACCCGCAGTGTCACAACCGCAGAGGTTACCTTTGGCTGCGGCACAAAGCAATGAGCCGGAACCTCGAAAAGCAGCTCCGGCTCAGCATAGAACCGGCAAAAGACGCTGAAGGCACCATAATCCGCCGTTCCCGGCAGTGCGGCAATCCGCTGGGCAACTTCCTTCTGCACCATAACCGTAACCGCCTCAAAGCATTGCGTCTCCAGCAGAGCCGTTAAAATCGGCGTGGTAATGTAATACGGCAGATTCGCGCAAGCCATTGGGCGCAGGCCCTCTAATTTTTGATGCACAAGCGTAGGAATATCCATTTTCAGAATATCCCCCCAGACGATCTCCACATTGCCGCAGCCGTCCAGTGTAATCCGCAGGATATCCTCCAGGCGGCTGTCCAGCTCCACCGCGCACACTTTTCCCGCCCGTTCGCTGAGCCGCTGTGTCAGGGGGCCGATGCCCGGGCCGATCTCCAGTACGCCCACATTCTGATCCACCCCGGACTGTGCGGCAATTGCCTCCGGTACCCATGGTGCAATCAGGAAATTCTGCCCTTTCGCTTTAGAAAAATGAAAGCCGTGCTCTGCAAGCAGCGGCTTCATCACCTGAATATTGCAAACATCCACCATTGAGAAAACCCTTTCAGCACATATGCTTCTTCTTTATCCGGCATCCGGCTGAAGGAGCAGGACACCCGAGGGAAATGCTTTACAGCGGCAGTAAAGAAATAAAATCCGCCGCCGAAATCATGCACTCCCGCTTGCGTGCATCATAGCAGATAATACAGCACTTTGCAAGG
>CAVIFH010000121.1:0-6226 GCA_963641615.1 bacterium
ATATGATATCATTTCAGGGCAGCCGCGCGCAAAAGGAAGCAGGCATCCACTGAGAAGTCCTGCGAACGCTGAAGGTGATTTGCGCAGTGCCGCCTTACAACTGCGTCCATTATATTCTATTTTCCGCGTTTTCTCAACCCCTAAAAGAGATTATTTTTGAAAGGAGGCGCCGTATGAAACGAATCGGGATTATCTGCGAATATAATCCGTTCCACAACGGGCATTTGCGCCAGTTAACGCAGATCCGTGCGGCATTTGGAGAAGACTGCACCATTATCTGCCTGATGAGCGGCAATTTTGTGCAGCGGGGCGCCCCTGCAATCATCGATAAAACCATCCGTGCAAAAGCAGCCATCTTATCCGGCGCCGACCTGATTCTGGAGCTTCCCACAGAAATCGCCCTTTCCTCCGCGGAAGGGTTTGCCTCCGGCGGTGTGGCCATCCTCTCCCGGTGCTGTGACACTCTCTGCTTCGGAACGGAAAGCATGCAGCCGGAGGATCTGTACGAAACCGCCCGGGGACTTTTGTCTCCTGACTTCCCTCCCCTTTTAAAGCAGGCTCTGTCGGAGGGTGTTTCCTTCCCTGCCGCCCGTCAGAAGGCGCTTTCGCAGCTGGGTATTTCCCGGGATCTCTCCCGCCCCAACGACATTCTCGGCACAGAGTATGTAAAAGCGATCCTGAATCAGGGAAGCCCTCTGAAGCCCTTCCCTATTCTGAGGGAAGGCGACTACCACGCATGCACCGTAAACGAAGCAGCCCCCTCCGCCACAGCGCTGCGCCGCCAAATGCTGCAGGGACTGCCCTGGAAAGGAGCGGTGCCTCCGGGGGCGGCGGAGCTGTTCGAAGGAGCGCCCCTCCATACTTTGGAAGCGGGGGAACGGGCGATTCTGGCAAAGCTCCGAACCATGACGGATGAGGAGTTTGAGGCGCTTCCCTACGGCTCGGAAGGGCTCTGGCGCAAGCTGATGAAGGCCTCCCGCCGCTGTGCGGCGCTCTCACAAATCATTGACGCCGTAAAATCCCGCCGGTATACCCGGACGAGGATCGACCGCATGATCATGTGCGCATTCCTGGGGCTAAGAGATCATGACCTTGGCAAAATCCCGCCGGAAATCCACGCCCTCGCCTTCACCGACCGGGGGCGGTCTGTTCTGCGGGATCACCCGGAATTTCGCAATGCGGGGGAAAATTTATCCGGAACCGATATCCGCTGCGGGAGTCTGTACGGTCTGTTCTGCATAAATGCGCCGGATCCGCCGGATCTGGAAGAAAAAAGAAGAATTTTTTATCTAAGGAAGGAATCATGAATAACTCCATCACACTCCGCTCCTGCGTCATCTGCTTTTTCAGCTCTGCCTTTCTGGCCTTCGGAATGTACAACATCCACGCCGTCGCCAATATTACAGAGGGCGGCGTGCTGGGGGCAGTGCTGCTGATCCACCACTGGCTGGGGCTTTCCCCCGCAATCTCCAGCCTGATATTGAACGCCCTGTGCTACCTGTTCGGCTGGCGCACCTTCGGCAAGTCCTTCGTGGCCTATTCTGCCGCGGCGGCGCTGGGCTATTCCCTATGCTATCTCGTGTGCGAGCAGTTTCCCCCGCTTTATCCTCAGATTGCGGGGATGCCCCTGCTTGCGAGCATCATCGGCAGTATCTTTGTTGGCGTCGGCAGCGGACTTTGCGTCCGCGCAGGGGGGGCCACCAGCGGCGACGACGCCCTCGCCATGAGTCTTTCCAAGATCACGCACATCAAAATCCAGTGGATCTATCTGGCAAGCGATCTGACGGTTCTGCTGCTTTCCCTGAGCTACATTCCCCTGAAAAGGATCATTTACTCTCTTCTGACGGTAATTCTATCCGGTCAGATCATCGGTTTTTTGCAGAAAACCGACAGCGCACATTGACCTTTTTTCTAAAATCTGGTACGATGATTCTGCGCGGCACTGCCGGGGCTTTCTTTCGATATCCTCTGTTTGAAAAGCCCCGAATGCATGGACGCAATGCCGCCCTGATTCCATAAACAAGGAGTATATCGATATGAAAAAAACAATTCTTCGGAAATATGCCAATCTGATTGTCCGCTGCGGCGCGAATGTCCAAAAGGGACAGGTTGTAAACGTTTTTGCCGGTCTGGACCAGCCGGAGTTTGTGCAGATGGTCGTAGAGGAAGCATACAAGGCCGGCGCCGCAGAGGTGGTCGTTCAGTGGAACTACCAGCCCCTGAGCAAGATTCACTGCCGCTACCGCACCGTTGCGAACATGGGCACCGTGAAGGAATGGGAAAAGGCGCGGCAGGAGTATTACTGCGGCACCATTCCCGCGCGTATCCTGCTGGAGTCGGATGATCCGGACGGCATGCGCGGCGTCAATATGGAAAAGCTGGCAAAAGCGAGAAAAATGTCCTACCCCATTCTCAAGCCCTATATCGACCGCAGAGAGAACAAAGAGCAGTGGTGCATTGCGGCGGTGCCGGGCGCAGCCTGGGCAAAAAAGGTTTTCCCCGGGATGCGCACAAGCGCGGCCATTGAAAAGCTGTGGGAAAGCATTCTGTATACCTCCCGGGTCACCGATGACCCCATTGCCGCATGGAAAGCCCACAACAGAGACCTTTCCGAGAGATGTGCCTACCTGAACAGCCTGAACATCCGCTCTCTGCATTACACGGCAGACAACGGAACCGACTTCACCGTCGGCATGATCGAGCAGGCACAGTTCTGCGGCGGCGGTGAAACGAGCCTGCAGAACATCTATTTCAATCCCAATATCCCCACGGAAGAGTGCTTCATCTCCCCCAAGCGCGGCGAAGCGGAGGGAATCGTGTACGCAACGAAGCCCCTTTCCTATCAGGGGCAGCTCATTGAGAATTTCTCAATCCGGTTTGAGAACGGAAAAGCCGTTGAGGTCCATGCGCAGAAGGGCGAAGAGCTTCTGAAAAAGATGATCGAAATGGACGAGGGCGCCGCCTACCTGGGCGAGTGCGCACTGGTTTCTCAGGCAAGCCCCATTGCGCAATGCGGCATTTTGTTCTATAACACCCTGTTTGATGAAAACGCAGCATGCCACCTGGCCCTTGGCATGGGCTTTGCGGACACCATCAAGGATTTCCGCAATAAGACGCTGGAGGAGTGCCGCGCCCTCGGCGTTAACGACTCCATGATCCATGAAGACTTTATGATCGGCTGCGACAGCATGAATATTGACGCCCTGTGCGCCGACGGCAGGACCGTGCCCATCTTCCGCGGGGGCAACTGGGCCTTTTAAGGCAGAGTGAACCATGGCACACAAAGTGAATCGGGGGCGGATATGCAAGGTCATATTCCTGTCTGCCGCAGGGATTGCCGCCGCACTGTGCCTGCTCGTCCCCTTTTTCAAAGCACGAAAAGAAGCCGCGGATTACGCGCAGGCGGTGCAGCTTGTCATCGAGGCACAGTACACCCAGGCGGAGGAGCTGCTGGAGCCTTTGAATGAAAGTGAAGATGCGGATGCATCGAACCTCTATCATCTCTGCGCGGCACACAGATGTTACAGCGCTAAGGACTACTTTTATGCGCAGAGATACATGAAAAAAGTGGACATGGAAGCGCTTCCGGCCGAAATCACCCAGAGGGAAGCTGCCTTTCTGGAGGAAGCAGTTTCCGCTTATGACGCCTACTGTGAAGAGGCGGACGAAAAGCGCCGGCAGGAATACCAGGCAAAAAAAGAAGCGGAGGCCGCAAAGGTATATGAGGTTCCCTGTGTGGGCATGCCGGAAAGCCGCATTGATACAACAAATCTCGGCGCCTCAAGCAGAGTAAAAACGGATTACACCGCAAACAAACGGAAGCGGACAACCTACTACTATATCCGGGACGGCCTGTATATTTTCAATGCCGTGTGCATAGACGGAGAGGTCATATCGGTGCGGGATTTGCGGAATGACCCTGTCACTGTCGGCGATGCCAACCGGAAAAGCTCTTCCGACGTTGGCCCGAGTACGGAGGAATTTGTCAACGCGGAAGATTTTTACGAATATTACTACGATGATTTCATCGACTATGAGGAAGCAGAGGACTACTATAACAGCCACTGACTTTCAAGGAGGAAACAATCTATGACATATGAGTCCCTCAGTCAGGCATTGGAGGCACTGGATGATTTTCAGCGGGAGCAGGCCGCCTACAATCATGCCATAGGCATCCTGTATGTGGATGCCGCTACAGCCGCTCCCAAGGGGAGCTTCGTCGGGCGCGGAAGCACCATGCAGGTGCTGTCTCGGAAGGTTTATGACCTGTCCACATCGCCTCAATGCCTGGAGCTGCTTACCTATCTGGAGGCACACGCTTCCGAGCTGGACAGCCTGCGTGCACGGCAGATTGAGGTCATTCGAAAGAATTATGACCGCACGAAGAAAATCCCCGCTGAGGAGTTTGTCGATTATCAGGTCCTGCTGAACGATGCCGCCGCCGTATGGGAAAAGGCGAAGAAGGAAAACGACTTCCCTGCCTTTGCGCCATACCTGGAAAAAATCATTTCCTATAATCGGAAGCTGGCCGGATATTACAGCCCGGAGATGGAGCCGTATGACGCGCTTCTGAATGAATACGAAGAAGGCCTGAATATGCAGACTCTGGATGCCTTCTTTACCCAGCTTCGGGATACGATTGTGCCCCTTGTGGAAAAAATCGCACAAAAGCCCCAGATTGACGACAGCTTTCTGTTTCGGTTTTACCCCGCGGAGCAGCAGCGAAAATTCTCTGACTATCTGATGCAGGTGATGGGCATCGACCGGAATTTCTGCTCCATTGCGGAAACAGAGCATCCTTTTACATCCAACTTCAACAACAAGGATGTGCGCATTACAACGCACTACTATGAAGACAATCTGGTATCCAGCATGTATTCCGTCATACACGAGGGCGGTCACGCACTGTATGAGCTCAACGCGGATGACCGATACAACGGCACCGTGCTCGCCGGCGGCGTTTCCATGGGTATCCATGAAAGCCAGAGCCGCTTTTACGAAAACCTGATCGGCAGAAGCAGAGCCTTTATCCACGTGATCTTCCCGAAGGTAAAGGAGCTCTTCCCGGAGCAGCTCCATGATATCAGCGAGGAAATGTTCTATCTGGCCGTAAACAAGGCGCAGCCCAGCCTCATAAGGACCGAAGCGGATGAGCTGACCTATCCTCTGCATATTATAGTTCGCTATGAGATTGAAAAGCAGCTGATTTCCGGCAGTCTCTCCGCAAATGACGTTCCGGCACGGTGGAATGCGCTTTACAGACAGTATCTTGGCATTGACGTGCCGAGTGACCGGGAAGGCTGCCTGCAGGACTCCCACTGGTCCGGCGGAAGCATCGGCTACTTCCCCTCTTACGCACTGGGCAGTGCATACGGTGCACAGATGCTGCATAAGATGTGCAGCGACCTTGGAGATGTTTTCACAGATGTGGAAAAGGGAGACCTCTCCCGGATCACCTCCTGGCTAAAGGAGCATATCCATAAATATGCCAGCTTCAAGAAACCAAATCAGGTTCTGGAGGATGCCTGCGGCAAATTTGACCCAAGCTTCTACACGCACTATCTGGAGCACAAATTTACCGCGCTTTACCATCTCGATTAAGGGCAAATCTTTTGTCTCAACATACACGAAAGCGGCAATGCTGCCGGAATTCTCAACCGGCGGCATTGCCGCTTTTGCGCTCAACAGGTTTATCGTATCACAGATTCTGTTTATCGTCAACATTTCAAGTGAAAAACCGCATCTTTCTGCCATGTGCACGAAAAATACTGCCTATTTTTATAAAATATTCCTTCTTGAAAATAAAGTCTCCCGGTTGTAGGATATAGGTACAGAAAAAAATTCTGTTGCAGCCGGGTGAGGCTGCAGAGGAAGATGTCCGCTGCTGTGTGTAATCCTCCGATAAAATAAAAGAGAATCATACGTGAAGGATATGAATTGAGAGCGGAGGCAATTCGGGGAAGAGTTGGGCATCGCTATTTCGATGAAAGTGAGGTTTAAATGACGATGTTAGATACAAAAAGTGAACAGTAGCCCTCGATGCGGTTGGGTGCATCGAGGGCTATTTTTTATTCTGACTGAAAGGTACTCAGGCTGCTGCTGAGGGTTTCCTCCGTTACATCCGAGGCGAAGGTAAACCATTCAAAATTCGCCGTGAAGCCCTGAAGCTCTTCCTGATAATTGGAAATAACCGCGTTATACTCAAGGGCACTTACCTGCATGAAGG
>CAVIFH010000122.1:0-6197 GCA_963641615.1 bacterium
TGCCGGAATGGTGGAGCCGCTGGAGCAGGTGATTGACGGACTGAAGGAGCAGCTGCGTACCAACCATATTCTGCGCCTGCAAAAGGAAGAGTGCAGCATTGAGGCAGGCTTCGTCTGGTCAGATCTGCTTACGAACCTGGAGCGCGTGTCGGACCATTGCTCCAATATTGCCGGGTGCATTATGGATATGCACGAAGGAAAGCTGAATCTGCATCAGTCTCTGCGGGAAATAAAGGAAGACCGCTCTCAGTTCGCGGAGCGCTATGAAATGTATCAGAAGAAGTATATGGTGGCGGAAAACGCCTGAATTTACAAATATTTTTCTGCACTTAACCATTCCTTTACAATTCCACGATAGTGGACTTTACATCCGATTGATATGATATCCCTGCAATTGAGCGAGAGCCCAATGTGCATGAATTAAGAAACAAATCAATTTTGGAGGTAAAGAAATGAAAAAGATAGTAAGCATCGTTACAGCAGCTGCGCTTGTGCTTGCACTGGGCGTAAGCGCCAGCGCAAAGGGCCTGAGCGGAAATGTGTCCACCAATGGCTCCACTTCCATGGAGAAGGTCATCGGCATCCTCTCCGAGCAGTTCATGAATGACAACACCGATGTGACCATCACTTATGATGCAACCGGTTCCGGCACAGGCATTGAGGCCGTTGCGAACGGCACCTGCGATATCGGCCTTGCATCCCGCGCACTGAAGGACAGCGAAACCGAAAAGGGCCTGGTTGCTACCACGGTTGCTCTGGACGGCATTGCAATCATTGTAAATGAGTCCTGCCCGGTAGACGATCTGACGGTTGAGCAGATTGCTTCCATCTTCACCGGCGAGACCACTTCCTGGGAAGCATTTGGCGGCGAAGGCGACATTGCCTGCATCGGCCGTGAGGCTGGCTCCGGCACCCGCGACGGCTTCGAGTCCATCACCAAGACCACAGACAACTGCGTCCTCGCTCAGGAGCTCACCTCCACCGGTGCCGTGATTGCAGCGGTAAAGAGCAGCGAAAATGCCATCGGCTACGCATCCTATGCAGCTGTGGAAGGTCAGGAAGGCATCAAGGTTCTGACTGTTGAGGGTGTGGAGTGCAGCGCTGAGAACATCATCGACGGCAGCTATGTCATCCAGCGTCCCTTCAACCTGGTGACCAAAGAGGGCGTAGAGCTGAGCGAAGCTGCACAGGCCTTCTTCGATTACATGATTTCCGCTGATGCATGCGAGCTGATCACCAGCGCCGGTGCGGTTCCTGTCGCTGAGGTTGAGGCTGAGGCAGAAGCTGAAACCGAGCCTGCAAAGTAAAATATGAAGAAAAAGTCGGCAAGACAAGCCGCAGGGGAGAATGGCATGAACATGCTATTCTTCCTTTGCGGTATTGTAACGGTTGGATTTGTACTTTGCATCTGCATCTACCTGATTGTCTCCGGTGTGCCCGCGATCCGAAAGATCGGCTTCGTTGATTTCTTCTTCGGGAAGGTCTGGAAGCCTACCGCGACCACACAGGAGCCAAGCTACGGCATTCTGCCCTTCATCCTTACAAGTATTTTCGGTACGGCCGGAGCGGTTGTCATCGGCGTACCAATCGGCCTGCTTACGGCTGTGTTCCTGGCAAAGGTTGCTCCGACGAAGCTGGCGGGCACCATTCGTACAGCTGTGCAGCTGCTTGCGGGCATCCCGTCGGTTGTATACGGCCTGGTCGGCATGATTGTCCTTGTGCCTGCAATCCAGAAAATGTTTGGCCTTTCCTCCGGCGCGACAATGCTTGCGGCAATTATTGTACTGGCAATCATGATTCTTCCCTCTATTATCAATGTTTCCGAAACGTCCCTAAGAGCGGTACCGAAGGAATATGAGGATGCTTCCCTGGCACTGGGTGCTACGGAAATGGAGACGTATTTTCGCGTATCTGTTCCGGCAGCAAAGAGCGGCATCGCGACGGCGATTGTCCTCGGTGTAGGGCGTGCAATCGGGGAAGCAATGGCAATAATCATGGTCTCCGGAAACGTGCCCAATATGCCGACCCTGCTTGGACCGGTGCGCTTTATGACAACGGCCATTGCTTCTGAGATGTCTTATGCATCTGTTGGCTCACTGCAGCGCGAGGCGCTGTTCTCCATCGGGCTTGTGCTGTTCCTGTTCATTATGATGATCAATGTTCTGCTGAATGTTGTAATCAAGAAGGAGTACTGAGTATGCCTTTTGAACGAAAAAGAAAAATCTGGAACAGCGCGGCAAAGATTGCCGTATACGCTGCATCCTTCCTTACCGCGGCACTGCTGGTTGCCTTGATCGGATACATCCTGTATCGCGGCTTGCCAAACCTGTCGTGGGAACTGGTAAGCACCCAGACGAGCTATATTCGCGGCACCATCGGCATCCTGCCGAACCTGGCCAACACAGTTTACATTATCATTGTATCCATGGTGATTGCGCTTCCCCTTGGCGTCGGCGCGGCAATTTACCTGACGGAGTATTCCACCAATCGTCATCTGACGAGAATCATTGAGTTCGCCGCTGAAACGCTGACTGGTATCCCGTCTATTTTGTTCGGACTTGTGGGCATGCTTCTGTTTGTGCAGAAGCTTGGACTTGGCGCGGGCATCCTTGCCGGCGGCCTGACCCTCGTGATGATGATTTTGCCGACCATCGTCCGCACCACACAGGAGAGCTTGAAAACCGTTCCTCAGGCCTATCGGGAGGGCGCTCTGGCACTGGGAGCGGGGAAGTGGAGAATGATTCGCACGGTTGTTTTGCCCAGCGCGGTAGACGGCATCGTAACCGGATGCATTCTGGCAATCGGCCGTATTACGGGCGAATCCGCAGCGCTTCTGTTCACGGCTGGATTCGGATTGAAATTCAACAGCTTCCTGAAATCCCTGAAATCCTCTTCGGCAACTTTAACGGTGGCACTTTATGTGTATGCCAGCGAGCAGGGAAAGATTGATGTAGCCTTCGCAATTGCGCTGATTCTGCTTGTATTGACCCTTATCATTAATCTGGGCGCGAATTATGCCGGCAAGCGGCTGCGCAGAAATTGAGGAGAAGAAAATGAGCTCAATTATCGAAACAAAAGAACTGAAATTGTGGTACGGTGAGAAGCAGGCACTGCACGGCATTAACATGCTTATCCCGCAGCATGAAATTACGGCGCTCATCGGCCCTTCCGGCTGCGGAAAATCCACATTTTTAAAGACATTGAACCAAATGCAGGATCTGGTGCCCGGCGTGAAAATTGAGGGGCAGGTTCTGTATCAGGGGCAGAACATCTATGACCCGACTGTAGATGTGACATGGCTTCGCAAGCAGATCGGCATGGTTTTCCAGAAGGCAAATCCGTTCCCGATGAGCATTTATGACAATATCGCTTATGGCCCGCGTACACACGGCATCCGCAGCAAGGCAAAGCTGGATGAAATCGTTGAGCGCTCCGCGAGAAACGCTGCAATATGGGACGAAGTAAAAGATCGCCTGAAATCTTCTGCCCTTGGGCTCTCCGGCGGTCAGCAGCAGCGCCTGTGCATCGCAAGAGCGCTTGCCGTCGAGCCGGATGTACTTCTGATGGACGAATCAACCTCTGCCCTTGACCCGATCTCTACAGGCAAGATTGAGGAGCTTGCAATGCAGCTCAAAGAGAAGTATACTGTCGTTATGGTTACACATAATATGCAGCAGGCAGCGCGTATTTCGGATAACTGCGCCTTTTTCCTGCTGGGAGATTTGGTCGAGTTTGATAAGACGGATCGCCTGTTTTCTGATCCGCGTGACAAGCGGACAGAGGATTACATCACGGGGAGATTTGGTTAATGCGTTCCAGATTTGATATGCAGCTGGAAGAGCTGAAGATTGAAATGACGTCTATGGGCATGCTGTGTGAAAACGCCATTGCCAAGACATCTCATGCACTGGTAAACTGTAGCCCAAAGCTTGCAGGAGAATTGCCGGAGCTTTTGAATCAGATTACACAAAAAGAGCAGGATATCGAGAGCATCTGCCTGCGGCTGCTGCTGCATCAGCAGCCGGTCGCAAAGGATTTGCGGACAGTCTCTGCTGCGCTGAAGATGGTAACCGACGCACAGCGGATCGGCACACAGTCCAGTGATATCAGCGAAATCGTAGCGCTGGGAAATATTGATGTGATCCCGGAGGGGCTCCCGATTCGCGATATGGCAACATCGGTCATTCGCATGGTAACGGACAGCATTGATTCTTTTGTGAAGCAGGATGGAAAAATTGCCCGCAGCGTGATAGAATATGATGATGTAGTGGATAATTACTTTAACGGAATTAAGGCATCCCTGATTGCCCTCTTAAAGGAAGCGGATGCAAACAGTGAGGCCCTCGTTGATCTGCTGATGATCGCGAAGTATTATGAGCGAATCGGCGATCATGCGGTTAATATTGCAAAGTGGGTGCTGTTTTCTCTTACGGGAAACCTCGAGTTTGAGACTGCCTATTTTGAAGAAGGCGGACATACCAGTGAAAAATGAGGCGATGGAATGATTTATTGTGTGGAAGATGACAGCAGCATTCGTGAGCTGATGGTTTATGCTCTGACTGCCTCAAATCTTCCGGCGCTGGGGCTGGAGTGTGCGGATGCACTGTGGCAGAAGCTTGCAAAAGAGCAGCCGGAGCTGATTCTGCTGGATATCATGCTGCCCGATGAAGACGGTATTACGATTCTGAAGAAGCTCCGTGCGGCGCCTGCCACTGCGGATATTCCCGTGATAATGGCAACTGCGAAGGGAACGGAGTTCGATAAGGTAATCGGACTTGATTTGGGCGCGGATGATTACCTGGCAAAGCCCTTTGGCATGATGGAGATGGTATCCAGAGTGAAGGCGGTGCTTCGCCGCGCAGCTCATGTTCCGGTCTCGTCTGTATTGACACATAAATCAATTTCACTCAATGAGAGTGCGCATCTGGTGAGCGTAGACGGAAGTAAGGTAGATTTGACAATCAAGGAGTACCAGCTTCTCAGATTGTTTCTGAAAAATCCCGGGGTTGCCTTTACACGGGAAAATCTGCTTGTCACCGTATGGGAAAGTGAATTTCAGGGCGAAACCCGTACTGTGGATGTGCATATTGCGTCCCTGCGGACAAAGCTGGGACATGCGGGTGAAGCAATAAAAACCGTACGCGGAGTTGGCTACCGATTGGAGGGGGAGCAATGACAAAGCGAATATTCAAGGCAATTTGCGCCGCGGCATTGGGCGTTTTCCTTGTGACTATGCTGCTGATCATGGGCGTTTTATATAATTATTTTTCAACGGTCCAGCAGAAGCAGCTTCGCTCTGAAACGCAGCTCGCGGTTCAGGGCGTTGAGCAGCTGGGCATAGGCTATTTTGACGGCCTGGCAACGGATAATTTCCGTGTCACATGGATTGCCGCCAACGGCGATGTTCTCTATGACAGTGAGACCGACTCCGACAGTATGGAAAATCACCTCCAGCGGGAGGAAATCCAGGATGCAATGGCAACCGGCTTCGGTGAAAGCGCCCGGTATTCTTCGACCATGATGAAGCAATATCTGTACTGCGCTCAGAAGCTTTCCGACGGGACGGTGCTGCGGCTGTCCATCTCTCACAACTCCGTATGGGTGCTTCTGATCGGTATGCTGCAGCCGATTCTGATTGTGATCGCGGTGGCGGTTGTTGCATCCTTTATACTGGCAAGCAAGCTCTCCAAACGGATTGTAGAGCCAATGAACAATCTGAACCTGGATGATCCTCTTGAGAATGAAGAGTATGATGAGCTTGCTCCGCTCCTTCGCCGTATTTACAGCCAGCAGCAGCGGCTGAAGTCTCAGCAGGCGACGCTGGCCCAGAAGCAAAATGAGCTGGAGACCATTGTGGGGCATCTGGAAGAGGGTATGATCCTGCTTGATAAGTCCTGCAAGGTCATTGCAGCCAATGAAGCGGCACTGCGTATGCTGGAGCTGAAGGAGTCGGATGCTGCGGGTAAGGAACTTTTGATGCTCAGCCGCAATATGTCCCTGATTGAAGCTGTACAGGAGGCTATGGCGGGGGGCACTGCAACGCGCAAGACAGAGCTCCATGGCAAAACAATTCAGATTCAGGCGGCCGCAATTGGGAAGCCTGAGGAGATATCCGGTGTTGCGGTTGTACTGTTCGATGTTACCCAGTCCGAGCAGGCAGAGCAGCGCAGACGGGAGTTTACGGCGAACGTATCCCA
>CAVIFH010000123.1:0-6168 GCA_963641615.1 bacterium
GTTGTCATAACAGACAGATTCATAAGCTTACGATACAGAGAGGCGGTATCAGAAAGCGGAACCAATCCGAGTATCAGGTAAAAGGATTTCGGCTGTTCGACAAGGTACAGTTCGATGGAAAAGAATACTTTATCTTCGGACGAAGAAAAAGCGGTTTCTTCGATATCAGAAATCTCGAAGGAGCCAAAGTTAACAATGGAAGTCTTAGTTACAAGAGGCTTAAGTTTCTTGAACCAAGACACGCATTTATTTGTGAGAGGAAGACGGGAAACGAAATGCAGGCCGTAGTAAACGGTTAAAACCAAGAAATTGGCATTTCTGTATTGTCAAAAACGACCCTAAAGGGTCGACGTTTCCTTATAAAATCGATGAAATTTCGGAGAAGCTTGCCGTTGAGAAAACCACGTGGGAACAGATATTGATGTGCTTTGAGGCTTTTGATAATCAGGCGCTGCCGACAATGTTTGATTAAAGAGAGGCAAGGAAACAAAGCCCAACCATCCAAAAGCAGCGTCGCAACTTTTAGGTATCACGAATGAACAGGAGCAGACCTTATGTCAAACTTTGAATTTCTGAAAGAGGTAAAGGAATACGCATTGTTTGCCCCGGCTGCGATTGAGGCAGAAAAGGTCTATGCTTCTGCTCCTGCGATGTGTGCGGTCGGCTGCCGGAAGGCGTTGGAGCTTGCAGTGAAGTGGGTCTACTCTGCGGACAATACCATGGAGCTGCCGTATAAGGACAATCTCCAGTCGCTGATCCACGAGCCGAGCTTCCGCTTCGCGGTGGATCACAGTACCTGGGGCAAGCTGCCGTTCATCGTAAAGCTCGGAAATCTCGCTGTGCATACGGAGAAGAGTGTGCAGAGAAGCGACGCACTGGCGTCGCTGAAGGGGCTTTTTGAGTTCATTCAGTGGCTGGACTACTGCTACGGCCCGAATTACCAGGAGCGGCATTTCGATGAGACACGGATCCCGACGGAGAAGATCGTTGTCGATACAAAGAAGATCAAGGAGCAGGCGAGCCTCCTTGGTGAGAAGGACGCCGAAATTGAAGCACTGCGAGAGCAGATTGCGCAAATGTCGGCGCGCTTTACTGCGGAGAAGGAGCAGCATAAGGAAGAGCGCAGCTTCCAGGCCGAAGACATTTCCGAATTCGAAACGCGGAAGATCTACATTGATGTGGATATGAAGCAGATGGGCTGGAAGTTCACTGGCGTCGATGCGGACGTGCAGGAGGAGTATCCGGTTGACGGTATGGCCGGTGTGGTTGGCCAGAAGGGTTTCTGCGATTATGTGCTGTTCGGCAAGGACGGCTATCCGCTCGCGGTGGTGGAGGCGAAGCGCAGCAGCAAGGATCCGAATGCCGGTCGAAAGCAAGCTGTGCTCTATGCAGACTGCCTGGAGCGGAGATTCGGACGGCGGCCGATGATGTTCACGACAAATGGCTTCGAGACTTACTTCTGGGACGATCAGACATCGCCGCAGCGGCAGGTGAGCGGTGTGTTCAGTAAGGACGATCTGCAGAAGCTGATGAACCGTCGAACAGAGCGGAAGAGTCTCATGTCGGTGCCGATCGACGACCGGATCACGGACCGATACTATCAGAAGGAAGCGATTCGTGCGGTTTGCGAGCAAATCGAAAAGGGATTCCGGAAGCATTTGCTGGTGATGGCAACGGGAACGGGCAAGACACGAACCGCGTCGAGCCTTGCAGATGTGCTCAGCAGGGGCGGCTATGTCACAAATGTTCTGTTCCTGGCAGACCGGACAGCGCTCGTGAAGCAGGCGAAGGACGACTTCAAAAACTACCTGCCGAACATGTCCCTCTGCAATCTCTGTACAAACAAGGATGACCGGAATGCCCGCATTGTCTTCTCAACCTATCCGACGATGCTGAATGCCATTGATGATACAAAGTGCAAGGACGGCGTGCGTCTGTATACACCGGCACATTTTGACCTGATTCTGATCGACGAGAGCCATCGAAGCATCTTCAAGAAGTACCGTGCGATCTTCGAATACTTCGATGCGGTGATGGTTGGCCTCACGGCGACACCGAAGACGGATGTGGACCGGAACACCTATGACTTCTTCGAGATGGAGCATGGCGTGCCGACCTATGCTTATGACTATGAGACGGCGGTTTACCAGGACCATGTGCTGGTGCCGTACTATAACTATGAGGTGCAGACGAAGTTCCTGGAAGAAGGCATTACCTACGACGAGCTGTCCGATGACGATAAGAAGCGTCTGGAGGAGGACTTCGTGGAGGACGGGCCAGTGCCGGAGTTTATTCCGTCTGCTGCAATGAATCGATTCATCTTCAACGAAACGACAGTAGATACGGTGCTGCAGGATCTGATGGAACGCGGCATTCATGTGGCCGGTGGTGACCGGATCGGAAAGTCCATCATTTTCGCCCAGAACAAAAGGCATGCGGAATTCATCCTGGAGCGCTTCAACAAGCTCTACCCGCATTACAAAGGCGTTTTTGCGCAGCGCGTGATCTGCGATGATACATATGCGCAGACGGTGATCGATGACTTCAAAAATCCGGACAAGCCGCCGTATATCGCGGTGTCGGTGGATATGATGGACACCGGCATTGACGTGCCGCAGTGTGTGAACCTGGTCTTTTTCAAGAAGGTGCGCTCCAAGGCGAAGTTCTGGCAGATGATCGGCCGCGGAACGCGCCTGTGCAAGGGGCTCGACTGCATTGACGCCATCGACGGAGAATATACGGATAAGCGGCGGTTTCTGATCTTTGACTATTGCGGAAACTTCGAATACTTCCGGCAGCATAAGGAGGGCTTCGAGTCTCAGGAAACGAAATCGCTCAGCGAAAGCATCTTCGGGAAGCAGGTGAAGCTGATGTCGCTGCTGCAGGAGCATGACTATGCGCTTGAACGGTATCAGGCATGGCGCAGCACGCTGACCTCTCTTTGTCATGCGCAGGTGGAGGCGCTGAATCCGGAGCTGATTTCGGTGAAGCTGAAGCGACGATACGTGGAGAAGTATAAGGCGGAGACGGCATTTGCCGCACTCAGCGAGGGCGACAAGGGCGAACTTCTGCAGCATATCGCGCCGCTTGTGCGCACAGAGGACAATGATGAGCTGGCGAAGCGCTTCGACAACTTCATGTATGGGCTGATGCTGGCGTCCATGGAGCAAATGTCTTCGTTCAAATATGCGAAGCGGTCGCTCTGCGATATCGCGTCTCTGCTGGAGCTGAAAGCGAGCATCCCGCAGGTGAAGGAGAAGCTGCCGCTGATCCGGGAGATCCAGACAGATGAATACTGGACCGCAAATGATGTGCTGCTGTTTGAAAAAGCACGGACAGAGCTTCGTGAGCTGATGAAGTTCCTGGATCGTGAGGAAGGAAAGAAGCCGATCACGACCCGGCTTGCGGATCCGATTCTGAATGAGAAGGAAGGCGAACAGCTGGAGCAGGCCTATGATTTCGAGGATTACCGGGAGAAGGTGAACCGCTACATTGGTGAGCACAGTAATACGCTGGCGATCCATAAGCTGACGCACAACATTAAGCTGACCCAGGGTGACTATGAAGAGCTGGAGCGGGTTCTGACCAGTGAACTCGGCAGCAAGGAAGACTACACGCGGGAGTTCGGCGATACGCCGTTCGGACTCCTGGTGCGAAGAATCGCGAAGCTCGACCACGAAGCGGCGATGGAAGCATTTTCTGCCTTCATCAATGATCAGTCACTGAACCAGCGGCAGATTGAGTTCGTCCACAAGATCATAAACCACATCGAGCAGAACGGCTACATGGATAATGTCGCAGAGCTGCAGAAGCCGCCCTTCGACAAGCCGGTCCGCTTCATCAAGCTGTTCGATGCGAAGACCCGGATGGCGCTGATGCAGACCATCAATGCCGTGAAGGAGAATGCGGTGGAGATTGCGGTGATGTAAGGCATCGGATTTAAAACAAAAGCCGGGACGGGAAAATTCAAACCGTCTCGGCAATCTGGAAATATTCAATTAACGGCTATGGATAAGATTTCTTTTGTTATTTTTCCGAACGTAACAACCATTTCCAAATCGGAATTACCTCGATATCAATTTCACTGCACTTCAACGTGGCTTCTTCGCTGTTTGTTATCAGAATACATTTCGCATTTTGAATGTGATTTCTAAGCTGTACAAACGCTCTGGTTTCACGTTCTCTGGTGTCTATGTTGTCGAGAACCTGCATACTTACTTGGATTGCGAGATTATTAGACGGAACATAAAAATCGATTTCGACACTACTTGCAAAGTAATAGACATTTTCAACGCCGTATCTTCTTACAAGTTCAATGGCGACAAGATTTTCAAGCTGCGCAGATTTGCAGTCGAGTAGCATTAGTTCAAGGAAGCCGGTATCCATAAAATAGTATTTTGGCAGAGTTTCTTTCTCTACAAGCTTGGCCGCATAGTTTTGAATCGGAAATATAAGATAAGAGTCTATCATATATCCGAGATAGTTGATGACGGTCTGCTTTCCAAGTGCTGTACCTGCGCTTTTTAGTATATTGGTTAATCTATTAAATGAAAGCGGCTTTGATATGGATTCGGCGATTTTCTTGAGCATTAATTTTAAAGCAAAATCATTGGTGATCTTGTTTCTTGTTATAATGTCGCCGATATAAACAGTCTGATATAGGCTGCTCAGGTATACCCGTTTGTTTGTAAGGTCAGCAAGTTCTGGAAATGCACCGTACTTAACATATTCTTCATACAAAGCAATCACTTCTGCTCTGTCACGGGTACTTATGGCACCAGAATAATCCTTATCTTTGCCCTTGGCCAACAGATACTCAGAGAAAGAATAGGGATAAATATTCATGATTATGAATCTGCCGCCCAAGGTGGAAGCGATTTCACTGCTCAGCATTCTACTGTTGCTGCCAGTGATGTTGATTCTGTATTTCATGTCCGCCATTCTGCGTACAAATTTTTCCCATCCGGAAATATTCTGTATTTCATCAAAAAACAGGTATGGTTTTTTATCTGCACCAGACAATTCCAACCCGATTTCAAAGATTGTGTTCAGGTCGCTGACGGAAGCTTCCAGAAGACGTTCATCTTCAAAGTTTACATATAAAATCTGTGACAATGGTATACCAGATTCTTCTAATTGTCTGATTTGCTGGTACATCATATATGATTTGCCTGTTTGCCGGATGCCCACAAAACAATAGTTGGCATTTGGCTCCAATGCGTATTGCCGTGGTATCAAGGTGTTGTTCAGGTATATGTCTTTTTGGTCGATTATAATCTGTTTTAAAGAGTCTCTATTCATGATTCGTCCTCCACGCAAAACAACAATACGCCAAAACCGTCTTATAGGCAAGACAAAATATCAGTGATTTGTTCAAAGCAATGAGGACTACATGCGGGAGTTTGGCGACACACAGTTCGATTTCTTGGTGTAAAGGATTGCGAAGCTTGACCACGAAGCGGCGACGAAAGCATTTTCCGCCTTCATCAATGATCAGTCACTGAACCAGCGGCAGACTGAGTTCGTCCACAAGATCATAAACCACATCGAGCAGAACGGCTACATGGACAATGTTGCAGAGCTGCAGAAGCCGCCCTTCGACAAAACGGTCCGCTTCATCAAGCTGTTCGATGCGAAGACCCGAATGGCGCTGATGCAGACCATCAATGCCGTGAAGGAGAATGCGGTGGAGGTTATGGTAATGTAGGGTGCTTGGCGTGAAATGATAGAAAAACATAAAATTCAAAGGAATACCGAAAATAGCTGCTTGCGACCTTGGCAAAGTTCGCAAGCAGCTATTCGAACAACGATCGAATTTTGGATCCTGGATTGACGTTTTTATGGAAATACTGCTCAGGCCGATTTTCCATTGATTAACTCTTGAATTTTCTCCATAGAAAGTTTGGAGTATTTTGCAATCTGTTCAACCGGCAGATTATCCGCAATCATCTCTTTTGCCAATTCAATATTACGTTCGGTATCTCTTTTCAACATAAGATCTTCTACGGCTTTACACATATGTTCACGGCCTCCTTCCGTTTCTTTGTAATGGTGCATTCCTGCTTTTAGCACATCGTAGTACATGTCAACTGAACTCGTACATCTAAAATCATGCATAAGCTTACCAATGTCTGTTTCATCGTTTTTGAATGAACCATTCACATAGAT
>CAVIFH010000124.1:0-6167 GCA_963641615.1 bacterium
GCAATGGTGGAGGGGTTCGACCCGACAAAGCTTCTGCCGGATATTGATACCATTATCGGCAAGATTCAGCTGGTGTGTACCCTTGCAATTCTGGCCGCGCCGGTTGTGATGCTTTTCATGGGCATCGCCTATCTGTTCTTTGCCCCGAAGGAAGCAAACTATTATTTTGGCTACCGCACTGCCTTCGGCATGGGCAGCGTATCCGCGTGGCGAAGGACCCAGCGTGTTGCCGGACTGATATTCGGCGGTTTGGGGCTTGCGCTTACCATCCTGATGCTGATGATTTCCGTCACCCTCTCCTCTCGAGAAGCAATGGACATGGTATGGCTTACGGTAAAATGCCTGATCTGGGAAGGTGTTCTGACGCTGCTTGCCCGGGCCGTGATCAACGGCAGCGCAGCATATACCTTCGACTACAACGGGAACCGCAGGAGAAAAAAGAAAGCCGCTCGGGCTCATTCGTAAAAAGCAACGAAGCTCTGCAATGACTGACAATTGGGGAATCTTCCCGACCTTATCAGTGCTTGCAGAGCTTCTTTTTCAGCCGGTATATGCTTTGGGGCATATACCGGCTGCTGTCAGCAGGGATTATACGTGCTCAGCCAGAACAGCCTTTGCGCCCTCGGCAGTCGCAAAGGGGCCGGGAATGGGAGCAACACCGCGATGATCCCCAAGGAAGTCCTCGTTAAAGATGATAGCGGTTCCGTCCGGATTCTCGTAGCGCTCCTCCGGCTCGAATGCCTCCCCAAGCAGATCGCTGTAAATCATGCCGCACTTGAAGTCCTTCAGGAAATCGTAAACATTCGTGTCGATGGAATACTTTCCGTCCTTCTCCACGAGCTCCAAGGTGACCTTGCTGTCATTGTCAACCAGCTTGTTTTCCTCACGATTCCAGGGGAGAGCTCCATTAAAGTAGGCATTTCCGTCAATCCACACAGGCAGGTGCTCAAAGTGGTAGTCCATCAGCTCCATCATGGTGGCCATATCGGCGCGCTCGCCCAGCTTGAACTTTGCGATCCACTCATCATAGGTGGGATACTCATCCCACACGGCGTTGCCGACGCGGTCGTTCGTCACAGCCTTGAAGCCCATGGATTCCGACGCATCTGCATTTTCCGCATAAGGATACTTCTGGACGAAAATGTTGTTGTAAACCCGGTTGTCACCATGCAGGATGGTCATAAAGCCGGCAACCTCGGTGTGGTGCGGAATATGATACGGTGTATAGCGCCGCTGAGAGGCGCCCTTGGAGGTAACCATATCCGTGCCTGCGCCAACGCACGTAAACGCGCCGCCAATCAGGTTATGCACAACGGCTACGCCCTGCGTTGCCCAGCGGATGGAAGCCTTCGACAGCATCACATTGTTGTCAACCAGAGCCGGGCCGTGACCAACCTCAATGAAGACATCCTGACTCATCTCTCTGCCTCCCTCTACACCCTTGGGAGGATGGTTGTCGTGCAGCAGATTCTGGGTGATGCGGGTGCCCTGTGCCTGCCAGTCGCACCAGATGCCCATGGTGCAGTGATGAATGTGGTTGCGGCGGAAAATGACGTCAATTGCGGCGTGGAACTTGATGCCGCCCATCTCCGCACCGGTGAGCTGCTGGGAGTTATTGATATTATGAATGTGGTTATCCTCGATGATGGAGAAAACGCATCCCATTCTGCCGACGATGCCAGCCTGTCCGCAATCATGGATGTGGCAGCGGCGAACGATGTGGGATCCGACGGTTTCCTTCCGCCAGCCGTCATACTGGGCAATGCATACTGCGTCGCGCTCCATCTGGGTCGGGCTCTTGACATGCTTATAGGTGAAGTAGTTGTCGTTGCCCTTCTCGGTCTGATGGTAGTTGCCGAAGGAAATACCGCAGCAGCGGGAATTGGAAATGTCGCAGTCCTCGATGATCCAGCCCTTCGACCAGTGTGCGCCGATCATGCCGTCCTGGAAAGCTGCGGGAGGCGCCCAGTTGGTAGCGGCCTTGTCGACAACGAAGCCGCTGAGGGTGATGTAGCCGACGCCCTTCTTATCGGGCATAAAGCAATTGTTGCGGACATTGATTTCTACGCACTCATTGTTCGGATTTTTCTCATGGAAGTTTGCGTAAATGGTGGTTTCCTTTTCGCCCACCTCGGCAAACCACTTATAAATGGAAAGCTCCGGCTGCCAGGATGCTTTGAACACCTCACCCTTGACGCACTCCTCCAGGGTAAAGGTTTCGTAGAACATCTGGTCGTTCATGTACACGGCGCCCCGATGCATATCCAGAATTTTACCGGTTTTCGGATCTTTTGGATAGAAATACCAGTCGCCGATAACCGGCTCCTTGAAGGGGTTGAAGGTGCCAAACACGCCGTTGTTTACCTTGGCCATCCAGGTCGTTCCCTCATAAGGAACCCATCCGGTCAGGATCTCCGCGCCGGTGATGCGGGCGCCCAGAGGCTTTTCGGAACGGTACTCAATCCGGGCATCCTCTCGCCCCGCATTGACGGGGTTAACATACTCGCGGTAGACACCGGGAGCTACGGACACAACATCGCCGGGCTGCGCAATCTTCGCAGCGTCGTTGATGTGCTTGAAGGGCATCTGCTTGCTGCCGTTCCCCTGCCTGGAAGCTGATGCATTTACATAGTAGATCATGATAATTCTCCTTTTCACAAAACAGAATATCTAAAGCCGACTAAATTCACTGCAGTTCAAAATCACACGTCCAGGTATCCGCACAGCACCTTCAGGGTATTGTATACGCCGTCGATATGACTGCGCTCATAACCATGGCTGGCGAAGACGCCGGCGCCGATAAGGCCATGCCGAATATCATATCCTGCGCGAAGAGTCGCTTCTACGTCAGAGCCGTAATTGGGGTAAACGTCGACGGCATAATCCGCGCCGGTTTTCTTTGCGGCCTCAATCAGTTTCCCAACGACGCTGTAGCTGTAGGGTCCGGCGGAATCCTTGGCGCAGATGGATACCTGCCGCTCCGTGCAGCTCAGGCCGTCACCTACACATCCCATGTCCACGGAAATCGCCTCCGTGATGCCGCTGGGGACACTCGCGCTGCCGCCGTGGCCAACCTCTTCATAGGTGGTGATATGGGCGTATACCTTCCGTGCCGGGACAATGGCATTATCCTTCAGGTATTTTGCGAAGCCAAACAGGATGCCAACGCTCAGTTTATCATCCAGGAAGCGGCTCTTGAGATAACCGGAGGCGGTGCGGCGGGTGCGCGGCTCAAAGCAGACAATGTCGCCCACTTCAATTCCCAGTGCGCGGGTCTGCTCGGCAGAATGAGTGTCCTCGTCAAGGACAATTTCTACAGTGTCCCAGCTGCGCTTGGTATCATTATAGGCGGTATTGACATGGATGCTTGGATCATGGAGCTGGCAGGTCCCCTCGTATATTTTCCCGCTGCGGGTATATACACGGACATTCTCCGCCTCCGCATTGTTCGCGTTCATTCCCCCCAGTTTTGTAAGCTTCAGGCACCCATTGCTCTTAATCTGGCAGACCATGGCGCCAAGAGTATCTGTGTGCGCCTCCAGCAGCAGGCCATTGTTCACGTCATTCCCGCCAAAGTCTACGATGACGCCGCCCTTCACAGTGATGGATGCGTTGAATCCCATCTGCTGAAACTCCGCACATACCCACTTGGCAGCTCTGTCCGTAAAACCGCTTGGGGAATCAATTGCCAGAAGTGCAGCTGTCTTTTCCCACGCAAAATCTGCATGTGTTTTTTCAATCACAGTCATTACCTCCCAAAAATATAAAAATGCCAGACTCCCGCGACCTCACGCATGCAGTGATTGATCAGCTGTGAAATGCGGGAGGTTTTTGCCGGAACGCCCTCAAATTCAACGCCCAGTTTTTTCAGCATTAAGCTCGCCCGGAACAGATGGTATTCGCTGGAAAGGATCGCAATTTTTTTTGGACGGGTACCGGTCTTTTCTTCAATCAGATTCAGGCTGAACCGCAGATTCTCATCGGTCGAGGTGGACTGATCCTCTACCCAAATTTGGCTCTCCGGAATGCCGAGGGCAATGAGATTCTGGTACATACAGTCTGCCTCAGCCATCGGCTCATCCTTCCCCTGCCCCCCGGAGACGATTGCAATAACATTGGGATGCTCTTGCAGGAATGCCGCCGCTGCGCTGATGCGATCCTGAAGGGATACGGAGGGGCCGTTTTCGCGAACCTTGGCGCCAAGCACGATCAGGTATTCCGATTGCGGCTCAGCCGTGCCGAAGCTTGCGCGGATAATAAAATATTCCGTCACGCAGAACAGCGCCAATCCGCACACCAATGCAGCCGTAAACACAATCGTCACAGTCCGAGCAAAGCCCGGGAATATTTTCCCGACTGCCGGCATAATGGCGTAAAACAGGATAACACCGATTATACACACGCACACAAAGGCTGTAAAGCTGTAGCCCGGCAAAACATATTTGCAGAAATACGCAATGGCCGCAAACGGAACACAGGCTAAAAGGGCAGAAGAGAATCTGCCTTTTTTTCCGGCTGCTTTATATGGCTGCTCCTTTTGGGTGTGCTTTTGCGTATTGGAGCGGCTCAATTCCAAAGCCTTCTTCTGCGCGATGGTTTTTTTCATATTCATATCCTCTCAAGAAGGGATTTAAGGTGCTTCACATGGCAACATACCGCACAGAGCTTCTCCCTGTGCGGTACTGCTATTTTACCCTACGTGCCTTCGCGGCTGCCGCCTTTGCATCGGCAATCATTTCCTGCTGCTGCTTTGTGGCATAGGGCTCCAGCCGCGCCAGGTGGTTATAACGGCTGAACATGATCATCTTTCGCTTGCTCCGCACAGCCTCGCTTCTGGTGTTGATAATGATGTGGGCGCACTCTTTTATAATCTTGCAGTCATTCAGAATGATTTGCTGCGTTGCTTTTTCGTACTTTTTTACATCCGGTTTTGCAGGGAGCTTACACCCGGAGGCAAAAAGTGCCCGACCCCAGGCCTTTTTATCGTGTCGGCCGCCCAAAAAAGCGAGTAAAGACATAATACATACCCATCCGTTTCTAACAGATATCCTTCTTTGGATGGATTATATCATATCTTTTACAGAAAAGACATAGCCGTATTGTTAAATTTTGCTTCAGGTTTTCGCAGCTGCTGACTGCAAACTGACATGGAAACGCCCCGGTCGTTTTTCCGACCGGGGCTGAAAATTTATGCCTGTGTGACAAACGGATGCAGATTCATATCAGCAATATAGGAACCTGCCTCAGGGAAGCTCCCGCATTTCAGGTCAGTCTCCAGCAGGCGCACCACACACTGCTGCAAGTACCCGATGGGAAGGCTGCCGTCCTTTACAGCGGAAACAATGTCATTAATGTTTCCGTTGCAGCCAGGCATCTGCACGTCATTGCCTGCGTAGACGCAAAGGGGACTGGAGGAAATGGGATATCTGCGGTCCGGCTTTGCCAGTGATGCGGCAACGGACAGATTGCTGGCAAACCAGTCGGTCATAACATAGCCCTTAAAGCCGCATTCTTCACGTGCATAGCAGGTGATGGAGTCATAGCAGTTTGCTCCATGTACACCATTGATCAGGTTATAGCTGGTCATGATGGTCATGGGCTGCGCCGCCTGAATGCAGACGCCAAAATTGCGCAGATAAATTTCGCGGATGGCACGCTCCTTGATGTGCGCATTGCAGAACATACGGTTGTCTTCCTGATTGTTTGCAAAATAATGCTTGATGCTGGTGCCGACACCGGGATGCTTCTGCACACCCTTTACGTCTGCTGCCGCGCACAGTCCACTGAGCAGCGGATCCTCGGAATAGTACTCAAAGTTGCGGCCGCACAGGGGGTTGCGGTGGATGTTCATTCCGGGTGCCAGCCAGACGCGGACACCAAAGAGCTCCATCTCAGAGCCAACAATATCGCCGCATTTTTCGATGAGCTCTAAGTCCCAGGAGCTGGCCAGGAGCCATGCAATGGGAATCGCGGTGCAGTACTGGTAGTAGTCAACCTCGCCGGTTTTCTTTTCGCCATAGGTTTCGCCCATGCCGCCCATGACCTGACCGCCGGGCAAAAGCTTTCCGTCGGCATCCGCACGGAAATGGGGCATCAGGCGCAAACCGGCAGGCCCATCCGCATTGGTCATGTCTCTTACGCCGCGGTAGCTCAGGTGCATGCTGGTC
>CAVIFH010000125.1:0-6162 GCA_963641615.1 bacterium
GCGCTCAACACCGTGGTGCCTTTGGCGGTCTGAATGGCAATGTCGTAGAGCCGGTCGAACAGCTCCTCGGGTGTAATACCCTTGGCGCCGGTCTCGCCCCAAACTCGTCCCAGCTCCTCGCCGGCGATGCTGGAGATTTCCTGCAGCACTTCGGTAACAACTTCCTCGCCGACGCCGGTAGACATAACCTTGGCAAACTGCCCCACAAGCCCCATTGTTGTGGGCTCCGTGAGCGCCTTGGCAGTCTTGCCGGCAAACTTCCCTGTGAGCTCCCCAAGCACCGGCTTTGCAGCTGCGCCAAGAACCTTCATGCCCGCAAGCTCGATTGCCGTATTGAGCAGGCCTACGCCAGCCGCAATCTGCCGCGCCTTCTCGAACGGCACACCAGCCTCGATCAAGGATTTCAGCTCAAGACCGCCTTCAATCTTGTACGTACCGGAGGCCGCTGCCCCCAAGGACATGGCGGCAAAGAGCGCCTGCCCCGCAACCGGAATGGCGTTCACGGCCATGGCGCCAGCCGCCAGTGCGCCACCTGCTGTAGCGCCGTCCGCTCCCTCGATCATCGACGAGATCATGGTGCCGACCACTTGAGCAGCGCTGAAGAGGAACCCCTCGCCGTCCTCGCCCGTGAGTTTTTCGATCTCGGCATCAATCGCTTTGTCGCGCTTCAGAAACTCATCAGTCATGAGCGCGCGGTCGTTCGAGACTCGCGCCCACGCTGCGCCCTGTTGTCCAAGACGATAGCCGGCCATGTAGCCATTACTGATGCCGGACGGCTTGTCCATGCGTGCCTGAACCCTTTCGTCGAGCCAGGCATTGCCGGTCTGGTCGGATGTATTCCACGCAGCCGACGCTTTAGTTTCAGGATCGAACGAATCCGGCGCGGACGTGTTGTAGATCCGGCGGAAATGGCCCTCCAGCTGCGCCAGAATGCCGATGTCCTTCTGGAATATCGGCGCGTCCTTGGGGTTGTCGTTGAAGTGCTTCACGAGACCGGGAGCCGATTGCAACATGGCTTCCCTATCGTCGCGGCTCTTCAGCCCCATGAGATAGTCGTGATCGATCTCCGCGCCGGTCTGCGTAGTGCTGTAGCGCTCAGCAAGGTCTCGGTTCTGTGCGGCCTTCGCGGCATCGCCGGCGCCTACAGCCTCCGCGGCACTGAAGCGCTGCGCATCCTCAGCGGCAAAAGCATTGCGCACCGTCTCAACGTCATCCGACTCCGTCGTTGACGCAGCCTGAGGCGCAACCGCGCCAAAATTCGAGTTACTCAAAAAATCAACATCGTCCTGAAGGGTACTCATTTTTCAGTCTTCTCAGTGTCTTTGAAATAAAGTGCGCTTGATGCCTTGAAGAGCTCGGCCGCCGTGGGTTCTCTGCCGTTGATCTGCTTCAGCGCCTGGTAGGCGCGGCGGGTTACTGCCGCCGGGAAGCCGTACTCAGCTGCCGTGCGTGCGCGCTGGGCCTGTGCCGCGCTCGCGGTTTGCATGCCGTCTCGAGCCTCGCCAATAACAAGCCCCACCTGGGCGAGAATGCCGTTCACTTCGTCATTTGTGCCGTGGTCGCTTTCGAAGTTGCCGTCAGCAAGCGCGCCAAGGAGATAGCCCGCCGGCGCCTGCTTGTCCTTGTTCTTTTCCTTCGCTTTCGTCACGAGTTCGTAACCGCGCCCGAAGTTGAACCAACCCTTCTGCGTCGAGAGCAGCTGTTCTGTGATGTGGTCTGCTGCGGCCTTGTCAACAACACCGGTCTTGCTCATGTTTGCGGCGTCGTCCCAAAGACTGCCGGCTGCGTCGATGATTTCTGCCTTGCTCTTCTTGAGCTTCTTGTCGGCCATGATCTGTTGCGTCAGGCCCTTCAGAAAAGCAGTCTTCGCGTTGTCAGGCGCCTTCGACTGCGCCAGCGTGTACTTTCGAACGTCTGCACTTGTGAGCCGGTCGCCGAACGTACCAGCAACATCGATTTGGGAGAAGGCTGCAGGATCGTTGATCATCAGGTCCTGCAGCTCAGACAGCACTGTGAGGTCGGACTGCTTCGGCCGGCCGTTTGTATCCACTTTGGAGATTCGCCGCCAGGTATCTGGATCCTTTTCGTGGAGCTCCGCCATCAGCGTATCCGGAACATCCCTGCCGCTGTCCACGAAGTTGAAGGCCTGCTCGACAATTTCCTTCACCTCGAGCTTGCGCTGAGCATCGCGGTACTTAAGCTCGCGGTCTACATTCTTCGCCACCTTGGCGCGGACATTCTCGTCCTTGATGTCGTGGATCTCCTTGAGGAGCTCCGGCGTCATCTTCTCGTACTTTTTGAGGAGCTTGCCAGAAATGGCATCACCAGCGGCTGTAGCGCGCCCCGCCTTGATAAGCCCCTCCGCCTTCTTGATCTGCAGCGGGCTCATGTCGTCCTTGTGGTCCTTGAGCCACTTGGCGGCGCCTTCTGGATTCTTGCCGTCGATGAAGCCCTCAATAGCCATGACGTTCACTTTGCCCATCGTGCCGTGCACGTCCACCGGCAAGCCGGAACGGTCAGCCTGCCACTGCAGTTCAGACAAGGCAACGGCATAGCCAGAGCGCATCTTCTCTGGATCGCCAGAGAGAATGTCCTCAGTTGCGCCATTGAAGGTTGCCGTATGCGTCGCCTTCTCGAAGACGGCCTGCTGCTTCACTATGTGCGCCTGCAGGTCGGACGAGAGCTTCTGGCCGGCTGCTTGCGCGTAGGCGTCGTACATCTGCTTCTGGCGCAGGGTATGCAGCTGACTGCGCCGGTTGTCGAAGATGCTCTTCCCGCGGCCGTTGTATTCCTCCACCAGACTCTTGCCGTCCGGACGATTCACGGCATTGCCGCCCACCTGGTTCGCCCAGCCGTCTTTCTCGTTGGTCTGCAGGTCCTCGAGCTCATTCTTGGTCTGGTTGACAGCGTCCTGCACAATGGCGGCATCCGTTTCTTTCTGCCACTTGTCCACTGCGCTTGCCATCTTCTCGGTCATGCCGACAATAAGCTGCCCCTTGCCCCACTTTGTCTGCGGCATCGCCTGCAGCTTGCCAAGGCCGTTAGTTGCGTTGTGGGATACGCCGCCGGCAAACGGATCGCCGGGTACTTGAAGTGTTGCCATTTATCTTCACCAACTGTAACCGGAAGGCATCTTGAGAGACCAGCCCGAAGCGCCGGACGACGCAGAACTGGAGCTGGAGCCGGAACTGCCGGCGCCGAAGAAGGACGCAAAGTCGGACACCGTCGCGCCGCTGTAGCCGCTGCCGCCGCTCGAGCCGCTGGAGCTAGAGCCGCCCATGCCGCCGTTCATGATGTCCATGGCGTAGTTGTTGTAGGTGACAAGCGCCGCCGCCCACGGCGAGATGGAGCTGGCCGCCGCGCGATAGCCGAGCGCCTGATTCTTGTAGTCCACTGCCGTGCGCCGATAGCCCCAGGACTCCGCTACAGCATTCGCCATCACCTGGTTCGTCTGCATCTCGCGCACAATGTCAATCGACGCCAGCGTCTCGGCTGCCGAGCCGGACGCGCCCACGCGGATGCCGGACGCAGCCTGATCGACTCTCGTGCTGCTCTTCGCCTGCCCAGCCTGATAACCAATGGATGCGGCCTGCCGCTCGCCATTGGCCATGACGTCCTCAGCCGCCGTCTGGTAGCTCTGCGCCTGCCATTCCGCCAGCTGGGCATTCATCTTCATGAGCTTCTTCTCTTGCTTCGCCGCGCGGTAAGCAAGCCATGTCCCGCCGTGTTGCATCGTGGCCGTGTAGCCAACCTTGAAGCCAGTCTGAAAATCAGAGAAGCCGCCCGCGCCCTTCGCGTTCATGAAGGTGTCGGCGGACGACGAGATAGCGGACGCCTGCGTTTTTCCGTTTGAGTTCGTGTACGTCGAACTCGGATACATGTATTGGGGCATACGGTCTCCCTCGAAATATGAGGGAGAGTAGAAGGCGCGCCGCCGGCTTTATGGACAATAAAAACCCCGGCCATTACAGCGCCGGGGCTTAGCTAAACGGATGTGAGGCTATTCTTTGCGCACGCACTTAATCGTCTGCACGGCGCACCACGCTTTCTCGAGCGTGCGCACGTCCTCGGCGGTCAGGCCGGCCTACTCAGCTTCTGCCAGTTCTTCTTGTAGTTTGTTGATCTCATCCCGCACAGCCTTTCGCTTCGAGTGAAGCTCTTCAAGGTCGTAGGGCAGGTCTTCTCCGAGAAGTTTTGCTTCGGTGCACTTCATCACTTAAGACAATCCTCCAATTGTTGCTTGGAATAGCGCATAGGCTTGCAATGGGGTTTCCCAGATATTCTCGAGTTTAACTTGAATTACATCTCCTCTCGCTACATAACAACTCAATGAGTGATCTGCACAATACTGTGTCATACGGACGGAATGAGAATAAAAGTTCAGAGAAATATTCTGGTCATCTGTGCAATTTTTCCCTTTCTGACAAAACACCGTCAGTTTTCCGTCATAGGGAGCGGTGTAGCTGTAAGTCCACCTCTTTTCACTATCAACAGAAACATCTCCTATATTAAAGAGTTGAATTACTCCACCCGAAGGCATGGCCGCATGGCTACCAATCTTAAGAATGGCCTTTTGGAGGTATGACTTAATACTCATGCCACACCTCCGCAGAGGCTATTAAATGAGGTATTTCGGATAAAGAATGACGCGGACAGTTGCTCCGGGCGCGGCAAATATATGGAAGATCTCTCCTTTGCTTGCGGCAGTCCACCCAGCCGCGGCATGGCCTTGCCATTCACTCGGCACATATAACACGGAACCCATTCCGCCATAGAGCGATGGATTGCTGAACGAGAGCCATTTTTTATCTGATGAGACTGTTGCCGAGTTAACCTCTGCTGAGGCACAGCAGTCAAACGGAACTGTGATAACGCCGTAATTGCCTTCCGAGTCAATGGTGACGTCGTAGATAACGTACGCTTGCCCCGATTGACTGTTGTTGCTAGGCATTGTCCCGTGAGCCACTCTTTTGGCAAAGGCATCAAGCAATGACTTAAGCGAAGGCATAGTTCTTCCCTCCGCTTAAGCAATTGATAAATAAGGCTTTTAGCCCCCCCCTACGGAACGAATAAGGTTAATAGAAATATCTCTCACGTTTCGTGCCCTCGCTGTAAATATTGCCCCCTTTTTTACGGGGACATACACATAACAAGTCCAGCCGGCGATGCCTTCATTTTCATCTTGCGTTATGTTATTCGCTGAGATATTGCACACACCGGGAGAACTGTCTGTAGCATCATCTTGAGATACACCAAACATGCTGATATAACCATCACTCGCGGCATAACCGCTAGCAACGACTTTATATTCAACATCTATTTCGGTTTGTGTGGGCGTAATTGAAATACAGTCCCCAGAGGGCATTGCTCCTCTCGAGCCAAGCCGTTTCATCGACTCATCCAACAATTGCTTAACGGTTGCCATAGTTCATCTCTCGCTGTTTAATCTTCAATTCGCATTCGTATTTAATGCAATCAGGGATGGTCGGGAATTCAACAAAGGGGAACCCTTCAGTATCCGGCCAATCTCTCAATTCCTGACGATAGGTTTTAACTTCTTCCTTTTCGTCATCAGTTAAAGCAATACGCTTCCCACCTTCTTCGCGCTGAACTGTTTTATCAGCCAGACGCTCATAATCATCAGTATCTGTGATTCGCTGATTGCGCTCTGCCTTTTGCTTCACCGAATACTTTTCAGTTACGAAATCATCCTCATTCTCGGGGAGTTCCGTTTCGATGTAATAAGAGCCATCGGCGGACTGATATTTATCTTCGGTCTTTGGCTTAGCTTTTACGAAAGTAAGCACTCGGCCATCGTCCATCGTCTCTTCATAAAACTCATATTCGTTCGCTTTAGCCCATGCGAGGTCTTCTTCATCTGTATAGATGTGCTCAAACTCACCTGAGCTATGCGCGAGAATCTTCCCGTTTCGATCGAGAATGCAGTAATTGCCAAGCGGCTTTTCTTTCGCCGCTTTGAGCATTTCTGCTTTTACTTCAGCTAATGTTTTCATCAGTTAGCTCCTTAAATTAAGAAGGTACAGTTCCACCGTATTCGGTAATGAGCTCAGAAAGAGCGGTCGTTAATTCGCTTGCACTCTGAGCGTCAATATTTGTTCTTGCCTGAGTTTTCTGTGCTGTGGTGAGGGACTGAGACGTAGC
>CAVIFH010000126.1:0-6134 GCA_963641615.1 bacterium
GAGGAAATTGCGGCAGGGCTCAAGGAACTGCGGAGGATGGTATCAGATTGATTGAATATTCTCATATATGGACAGAAAGAGGAGAGACAAAAGTCTCTCCTCTTTCTTCAAACGCCCTTGATTCCTTTTTCTTACATTTCCTTACTCTTCTTTGATGTATTAACAAATTCCCAGCCATCCTTTTTCGCAGCCGCAATATTTGCCATACGATCATACTTCTTAGTATCCTTTGCAAGTTCATTCGACAAAGACTTAAAATTTGTAAGCTTACCTTTACTGAATGCATCGTTCTTGGCTGCCCACTTCTCAGAGTCATTCTTGATGCCTTCAACAATTGCATTGTTTGATTCAATAGTAGCCTGCGCCTGCCTGATGGCCTGCTCTGCAGTTGACAGACTTCTAGACATTTGTGTCAGCACGTCAATCACTTTTTCCGCTGCTTCAATCCGCTCCTTGCCTAATCCGAATCTACTGGTCCAAAAACCGTTCTTCTTCTTTTGAGTGACATAATTCTGGATCGGAGAAATTGCATCAGCAATTCGCTTCTGACAAGCTTCCATATCATTCAGATCATTCTTTGTCAGTGACGGATTCTTAATGATTGTATCGAGATTATCAAACAGCTCCGGATGATCATTTCCCATTGCTTTCTTTAATGCATCATAGGAAGAACCCTTCGCCTTCAATTTTGTATGTGCTGCATTGAAAGCTTCAATACTCTCACTAATAACACCATTCTTCCATTCTGTTACTCCCTTATTTTTCTCCGCTGCTTCTTCCGTTACATTGTCAAGTTCCGTCTTGGTTTTTGCCTCCAAAGCTGAAATATTCTTCTCGAGCGACTCTTTCTCTTCTTTCGTCATGAGATTCGTCTTCTCAACCTTATACGCTGCGGTCAGATAAGGACGCATGAATTTTGATTGCTTGACTGAATGAATAGCACTTGTATTAATTCCATCCTTCTCAGCGGCATGAAGTGCAACGCATGTATTATACAGCTTGTCGCCATCATTTTTTGTGAACTTCGCCACCTTATCATTAGCCGGAGCGGTTTTAAAGCTATTTTGAAGATTCTCGCCGGAGATAGCATTAAGAAGCTCACTGTATTGAGCAGCATTCTGGAAATCTTCACTTGTGAGGTCTCCATTGGCATTAACCAGTCTATCTAAGAGGGCATTCTGGATGGCGATATGTACCGACGTTGCCTCATCAGACGCTCTGAGAGTATTTTTCACATCCTCAAAAGCCTTTTTATCATCAGCATCCAAACTATTTTCTTTATCCAACTGAAAGAGTGTGCAAAGACTTGATACAAAATCTTCCATATTGACGTTGATATCTAACGCCAACGGATTATCGAAATGGTAATTGTCAAATGGCATTACCACATCATTCTTGACATTCTCAAACTTATCAACGATTTCTCTTGCTTTTTCAGACATGACTTTTCTCCTTTTATTTGTTGCATTTCTGCGTGTTTTTCTTTGTTTCTGTCCGTATTATACCAACCAAGAGACACACAAGAGACACACATTTTAACCTTTTAACGGGATTGTGCTAATTTTTTCAAATGATGCATTGTATTGTTTGGCAGAGTATAAATAAGCAAGTGTGAGCATGATGCCGCAAGATGTAGAATAGCGCTTACGTGTAGAGGAGAGCTTGCTGAAAGGCAGGCTCTTTTGGGGCAAGTAAGCAAATGATGTCGGAACGACTACTTTCTAATCTTATTATACTTATTAATATTCTGCGAGAACTCATTGTGGGTTTTCGGCAGTCAACTGCGAGAACCCATTGTGGGTAACTGCGAGAACTCGTTGTGGGTTTTTAACGGAGATTTGCGAGAATATACCGTGTCACTTCTCGCAGAATGTAATACAATAAATTACGTGCATTTCAGGACAGTTAAGGAAGGGAAAATAACTTGGTTCGTATACTTTTTGTTTGCCACGGCAATATTTGCCGCAGTCCGATGGCTGAATTTGTCATGAAGGACCTTGTAACAAAGGCCGGTGTGGAGGCGCAGTTTGAGATCGCATCCGCGGCAACCAGCACAGAGGAAATCGGGAATTCTGTTTATCCGCCGGCACGACGCAAGCTGGCTGAGCATGGCATTTTCTGTGCGGGAAAGACCGCGCGGCAGCTTACCCACAAGGATTATGAGCACTATGATCTGCTGATCGCGATGGATAGCAATAATTTGCGAAACCTCAAGCGTATGCTTGGAGAGGATACAGCCAATAAAATTCATCTGCTGATGGATTACACCGATCATACCGGAGAAGTGGCGGACCCGTGGTATACCGGTGATTTTGAGAAAACATGGCGTGATATTTCGGAAGGCTGCAGCGGACTTCTGGAGCAGCTGCAGAAGGACAACTGGATAGGATAGGCTGCAGCGGTGCAATGAAATGTGGTAGGTCTGAAGAAGCGGAGGGGATGGTGTCAGAATGAGTACGGCGTATTTATCAAGTAAGGGGCGATATATCAGCTTTTCCTATGGAAATAGAGTAATACGTTTTATGGGACCGGCTAATCTTCAACGCATAAAGAGAATTAAAGAATGGGATAATGGATATATTGTTGTTGATGCAAAGTATGCAGGCTTTCAGGAGGATATAGAAGATTATATAGATTTGATTCCAATTCTTGAAAAACTATATATAAATGCAGACAAATTTCTAGAAACGATTCAAAATGTGGAGGTGCGATATGCCTGAAAACGAGATAAAGAAAATAGCAGATCAATCCGATATGATTGTTGCAGGTTATTCGTTTACTAAAGAAGATGGCTTTATAAGAGTTCTCAACCTTGAAAATACAGACGAGGCATGTTTGCTTGACATTGACGGTACAATGCTTGAAACAACAATGAATGATATTACGTTGCTGAAGGTACAGTCATATTACTTAAAAAACAAGGAATTTATGGAGGAAGTAAATGCCTAAATATTTTCCGTTTAAGATTGCCGGATACTATCTGTATTATACAATGGAATGCACAATCGAATGTATGCATGCTCATGCAAGTGATACCAAACTCACAGAGGCCGGATCGGCAAAGCTTTTTGTAAAGCCAAATGGAGATACAATTGTTCAGAACAGGGGCAAGGTTTCGGATCATGATATGAAAAAAATTCAGAGATATATCAAGCTCAACCATGAGACTATGTTTGAAATATGGTCAAAAAGCTCAACGCATGGATACTATGGCGAAAACAAATAGACGGCTCTTTTTTTGAAGGAAATCTATGGCAGGGCTGAAGGAACTGAGGGGATGGTGTGATGACAAAAGGAACACTTGGTGATGTCTGTATAAAAGCAGGATCGAACATTGCGCAGAAAGATTTGATTGGGAACACTGGATGTTATCCTATATTCGGAGCTAGTGGTTTTATACAGAATGTGGATTTTTATCAGCAGGAAGAACCATATATTGCTATTGTAAAAGATGGAGCCGGAATAGGTCGAACAATGATGCTGCCGGCGAAATCGTCTGTAATTGGCACAATGCAATATATTCTGCCGAAAGACAGTCAGAGTGTTGATTTGGAATATTTATACTATGCTATCGCAAACATGAATCTCGGAAAGTACTTTAGTGGGGCAACGATTCCTCATATATATTTTCGAGATTATCAAAATGAGCCGATAAATTTGCCTGATCTTGATGAACAGCGCATGATTGCAAGAATTTTCAAACACATAGATGAATTGGCGATAAAGCGAAAAGAACAGATTGAAGCTCTGAATGAACTTGTCAAATCCCGATTTATCGAATTGTTTGGGGATATGTATTCGAATTCTAAGGGATGGCCAGAAGCAAAATTGGAGAGCATGGCAGATGTCGTTTCTGGTATCACAAAAGGCAGAAAAACAAGGAGTGAAGATTTAACCGAAGTTCCGTACATGGCTGTATCTAATGTAAAAGATGGCTACATAGATTGGACAACGGTAAAAACGATAGAAGCAACGCAACAGGAGATTGAGCAATATAGATTGCTCCCGGATGATGTGCTTATGACTGAGGGTGGCGATCCGGATAAGGTGGGACGTGGCTCGATAATTAAGAAGCCTCTTGAAAACTGTATTCACCAGAATCATATCTTCCGAGTGCGATTAGATGAATCTGTTTTGTTGCCTGAATTTTTTGCAGAGTACCTTCAGCATCAAAGATCAAAACGTTATTTTCTGGGATGTGCGAAGCAGACAACAGGAATTGCAAGCATCAACATGAAACAGTTACGGGCATTGCCTGTACTGGTTCCCCCTCTGACTGAACAGGCGGAGTTTGTTTCGTTTAAGGCAGAGACAGACAAATCAAAATTTGTCGTTCAGCAGTCCCTGCGGGAACTGGAGACATTGAAGAAGTCGCTGATGCAGCAGTACTTCGGTTGAAACGATGGATGTTGAGTGGTATAGCGGAGATGTTTTTGTAAAGGCAGGTGATGCTTATGACTATAGAAGAAGTCCTTGCAATGAATGAAAAACAGATATTTGATCGAAAAAGCATACAGATCAAACCAGTGGACCTGGCAGATACTATCTGTGCTTTTGCAAATGCGGATGGCGGAACAATTGCCATTGGCATTTCGGATAAGCATCGCAGGATTGAAGGTGTCGATTATCACGAGGAACAGCTGAATGAGATATTGCGCACACCAATAGATTTCTGTAATCCGACCGTATCAATAACCATGGAGATGGTAGAATGTATCAACTATGAGGGCAAACCGGATCATGTGCTTTTGATGCACATTGAAGCCAGCCCATTGCTTCATGCAAATCAGGCTGATGAAGCATTTCTTCGTGTTGGAGATAAAAGTAAGAAGTTAGACTTCGCTGATCGTATGACTCTGATGTATGCCAAAGGAGTGCGTTATTTCGAGGACGAGCCTGTAGCCGATGCCACTATTGATGACTTGGATCTGAATTTTGTGAGAAGCTATTGTCAGCATATTGGTTACACAAAATCTCCGGAAGAATATGTCCGCGAGAATAAAAAGTTTGTTACAGTTAAGGATGGCAAAGATCGGGTCTCTGTGGCTGCAATTCTGTTGTTTGGCAAAAATCCACAGCTTTTTTTCCCCAGGGCCTTTGTTCGGTTTATTCGTTACGATGGCATTGAGGCAAAGGTTGGTAGGGAAATGAATGTGGTCAAAGATGTGATATTCGAAGGCCGCATTCTAGAGCAGGTGGAAAAAGCAGTGAATTTCATCAAGATCCAGATGAAGGAAAAAACATATCTCGGTCATGATGGTATATTTATTACTGAGGAAGAATATGGCGAGTTTGTCCGCACAGAAATTGTGGTTAATGCGATCACCCATCGAGATTATGGAATCAAGGGTACGGATATTCAAGTCAAGATGTTTGACGATCGGTTGGAAGTGGACAGTCCTGGTTCCTTTGCCGGGATGGTGACGAAAGAGAATATTCGCTATACTCATTTTTCACGAAATCCGAAGATAGCAGCTTTTCTGAAGGATTATGGCTATGTGAAAGAATACGGTGAGGGCGTAGATCGAATGTGCAAGGAGTTAGAGGCAATCGGTCTTTCGGATCCGGTATATAACAACAGCACATTCATTCTTAAAACGACGGTGACGAGTGCATCCTTTGAAAGTAAAACGACTGAAAGTGCGTCGATTCAGACTGAAAGTGCGTCGATTCAGACCGAAAGTACGTCGATTCAGACCGAAAGCGCGTCGATTCAGACCGAAAGCGCGTCGATTCAGACCGAAAACGAGTCGATTAGACAAAAGGACGCGTTGATTAAAAGGATAATTCAGTTAAAAGAAGCTGGAACCATTTCTCAAAAGGACGCAACAAATGTGGAAACAATAATTACAGATATGGACATTATGCAAGTGATTACAGTCAAAGAGGTAATGAGAATTCTTTCTTGCCAGACTACTAAGGGCAGATCGGTTTTAAAAATGATGGAAATGCTTGGACTGATTAAGACGGTTCATGGTAAGGGTAAAGGCAAGTACATTCTCAATGTGTTTGAGTGAATGGAGAAAAATATCGAGACAACGGAGATGGGCTTTTTTACGAAAGGTCAATAACCCACGATCCTAAAAGGGTCGGGGCTTGAAAGAGTCCTTATTGACTAGCCTAAGTGCTTCGAG
>CAVIFH010000127.1:0-6050 GCA_963641615.1 bacterium
GTGCAATGGGTATGGTGCTGCTGATTCTGGTCATGATTATTACCGTTATTCAAAAGCGCTTTGTAGAAGGAAAGGATGACTGAATATGGAACTGCGCGAGCAAAAAAACTTCAAATACTATCTGTTCAATTTCCTGCGCTATCTGATTCTGATCCTGGCCAGCGTCATCGTGATTTTGCCCCTGCTGACTGTCGTCTTCGGCGCGTTCAAGGGACATGAGGAGCTTTTGTCAACTAATGCCCTGAGTTTGCCGGAAAACTGGCTGAATTTTGATAATTTCGTCACTGCATGGACAAAAGGCAACATGGCAACCGGCTTCTTCAATACAATCATCATTCTGCTTGTATCACTGTTTGCCACAATCATGACCGGCACCATGACCGCTTATGTACTCTCGCGCTTCAAATTCAAGCTCAAGGGATTTTTGAAATTCATCTATCTGCTTGCATCTCTGATTCCCAGCATTACCATGCAGATGAGTACTTTCCAAATTATTGTCGGCCTTGGTGTCTACAATACAAGACTGGCAACCATCCTGCTGTTTGCCGGCACCGACATCATTTCAATTTATATCTTCCTGCAGTTTTTGGATGGAATCCCCATAACGCTGGACGAGGCTGCGATCATGGACGGCGCTTCTATTCCGCAGGTCTTCTTCAAGATTATATTCCCGCTCATGAAGCCCGCCATTGTTACGGTTATCATCATCAAGGGTATAGGCTACTACAATGAGTTTTACACCCCGTATCTCTATATGAAGGACAAAAGCCTGCAGGTGATTTCTACTTCTCTGTATGCATTCCAAGGGCCGTATGGCACTCAGTGGGAAGTTATCTGTGCAGCCTGTATCATTACGATGCTGCCGACACTGATCATCTTCCTGCTGCTGCAGAAGCATATCTACAGTGGCCTGACTCAGGGCGCTGTGAAAGGATGACAACGTGAAACATCAACTTTACTGCAATTCACTTCCCAATATTCCGTGGCAGGAGCCGTCAAAAGGCTGCGTGGCTCCCATGTGGCGCTATACGGAAAACCCTATTATTCCGAGAAATCCGCTGCCCGGTGTAGCGCGGATATTCAACAGCGCCGTTGTCCCGTATTTGGGCGGCTTCATCGGAGTTTTTCGCGGTGAGCAGTGTGACGGCATACCCTTTCTTTATTTAGGCAGAAGCCGCGACGGAATTAACTGGGCCTTTGATCCGGAAAAAATCAATTTTGTGAACGAATGCGGCGACCCATTCCAGCCTGTTTATGCTTATGATCCCAGACTTGTGAAGGTAGAGGATACTTATTACATCATCTGGTGTCAGGATTGCTACGGAGCTTCCATCGGCATTGCGAAAACCGAGGATTTCAAGACGTTTACCAGATTGGAAAATCCTTTTATCCCGTTCAACCGCAACGGAGTGCTGTTCCCGCGAAAAATAGGCGGTCTGTATACAATTCTCTCCAGGCCCAGCGATTCCGGGCACACGCCCTTTGGTGACATTTTTCTGAGTCAAAGCCCGGATATGACGTTCTGGGGTCGTCATCGCCATGTAATGGGCAAGGGAAGCAACTGGTGGGAAAACGTAAAAATCGGCGGGGGCGCCGCCCCGATTGAAACAGATTTGGGCTGGCTTCTGTTCTATCACGGAGTGACCGGCACGTGCAACGGATTCGTCTATTCCATCGGCGGCGCCATCCTGGATAGGGATGAGCCGAGCCGGGTTCTGTATCGCTGTTCGGATTTCCTGCTTACGCCGGAAACCTGGTATGAGGAGCGTGGATTTGTTCCGAATGTCTGCTTCCCGTGTGCAAGTCTTCAGGATTGTGATACGGGCAGGATTGCTGTCTACTACGGCTGCGCCGACAGTTATGTCGGTCTGGCGTTCACTACTGCGGACACCGTTCTGGAATATATCATGGCGCACGATCATGCCTCCGCAGAAGAGCATGAGCTCGGTATCCGATAAGGGTGGTTGTAATGGAGCGAATCGCAAGCAAAGCAAGCGCCATGCTGTCGGATATTCTGAGCTTCTGGAAATCACTGCGGGATGACGACTTCGGCGGCTATTACGGCTACATGGGTCAGGATCTTCAGATAAATCGGCAGGCGGAAAAAGGCTGTATTCTCAACAGCCGTATTCTCTGGTTTTTTTCCGAAGCCGCTCGACTGACCGGTCGGCAGGATCTGCGTGCGGAAGCTGATCATGCATATGAATTTTTAACTTCATACTGTCTTGATGGTGTTCATGGCGGAGTATTCTGGAGCGTTACCTATGACGGGCAAGTCTCTGATGATACGAAACACACCTATAATCAGGCTTTTGCAATTTACGCTTTATCCTCATATTATCTTCTGACGGGAAATCGCCGTGCTTTGGAGCAGGCCTATAAAATTTTTAACATTATTGAGAGCACCTGCAGCGATGCAGAAGGTTATCTCGAAGCCTTCACGAGAAATTGGACTCCGGAAAGCAATGACAAGCTCAGCGAAAACGGTGTTCTGGCAGACAAGACCATGAATACGCTGCTTCATGTTTTTGAGGGCTATTCAAATCTCTATCGCTGTGAAAATGCGCCCGTGGTAGGAACGGCAATGCGGCGCTGCCTGGAAATTTATCGAAGCCGGATTTATGATCCCGCTTTGCGGCAGCTGCGCGTTTTCTTTGATGCTCATTACCATTCGATTCTGGATCTTTGCAGCTACGGACACGACATTGAAGCAAGCTGGCTCTTTGATGCTGGAACGCAGCTTCTGGATGACGCTGCTCTGTCGGAGCCGATCGCCGGCATCAACGCAGAGCTTGCCGAAGCTGTATACGAACGTGCATACAGGGACCATTCCGTTGTCAACGAATGTGAAAACGGCAAAGTGGATGAAACACGCGTCTGGTGGGTTCAGGCCGAGGCCGTACTCGGCTTTCTGAACCAATGGCAGAAATCCGGGGAAATGAAATATCGCGATGGCGTTGCCGATATTCTTGATTATATTCAGGAAAAAATTGTGGACAAACGCCAGGGAAGCGACTGGTTCTGGAGCGTTGACAGAGCGGGAAATCCCATCCCCGGAAAACCGATCGTAGACCCGTGGAAGTGTCCGTACCACAGCGGCAGAATGTGCATTGAACTGATAAGGAGGGATCCCGAAATCTATGTCTGAACTTCATCCGATGTATACCGTGCTCAAGCAGCGGCAAAAGGAGCTGCAAGAGCGCAAAAACGAAAAAAGTGATTTTTACAACGGAATTTATGATCGCTGGGTATATCCCGTCCTGACGCGGGAATCAGTACCGGTAGAATGGTGCTACGATGTCAACCCCGCCACAAATCCGTTCTTCGAGGAACGCCTGGGTATCAATGCCGTGTTCAATTCCGGCGCTGTTGAATTGAACGGGAAATTTTATCTGATAGCTCGAATTGAGGGAAACGACCGCAAGAGCTTCTTTGCCGTTGCCGAAAGTGACAGCGGTACGGATGGGTTCCGTTTCTGGGAAAAGCCCATAGAGCTGCCGGACATATACCCGGAAGAGACTAACGTCTATGATATGCGGCTGACAAAGCACGAGGACGGATGGATCTACGGTATTTTTTGCTCTGAAAGCAAGGACAGAAGCAGCGAAGACCTCTCAGCTGCCGTGGCCGCAGCCGGCATTGTACGGACACATGATCTGAAAACATGGGAAAGACTGCCCAATCTCAAGACTCTGCGCAGTCCCCAGCAGCGCAATGTGGACCTGCTCCCGGCTTTTGTTGACGGAAAATACGCTTTTTTCACCCGTCCGATGGATGATTTCATAGAAACAGGCTCCGGCGGCGGAATCGGCTTCGGTCTTTGCGATGATATTACGCACCCGGTTATTGACAGGGAGATCATCACGTCTCCCCGGCGCTATCATACAATTACAGAGGCCAAAAACGGTGAAGGAGCCACTCCGATTAAAACCGACAAAGGCTGGCTGCACATTGCGCATGGAGTACGAAATACGGCGGCAGGGCTGCGCTATGTCATATACGTATTCGTGACGGATTTGGAAGAGCCGTGGAAGGTTATTGCAGAACCGGGAGGCTTTCTTCTGGCGCCGCGAGGCCGTGAACGTATAGGCGATGTGAGCAACGTGGTATTCAGCAACGGCGCCATTGCAAGAGAAAACGGAGATGTCTATATCTACTATGCATCCAGTGATACAAGACTTCACGTAGCAACGACGAGTATAGAAAAGCTGCTGGATTATGCATTTCATACGCCAAAAGACCCTCTGCGGAGCAGGGATTGCGTAGCGCAGCGCTGCGCCTTGATTGATCGTAATCTGGCATATCTGAGGGAATTGGAAGGGAAAGAGAACAATGGGCATGGTTAAACTGCGGCCGACCTGCAAAGATTATATCTGGGGCGGCAACCGATTGATAACCGAATACCACAAGGAATTTTCCGCGGCGCGTCTGGCGGAAACCTGGGAGCTGAGCTGCCACCCGGACGGCCCATCCTTCATTGCCTCCGGTCCGGATACCGGGATGTCATTGCCGGACTATATACAAAAGCGCGGGCGGAGAATTCTGGGTTCTAATTGCCAGATTTTTCAGGAGTTTCCGATCATTATAAAGTTCATTGACGCAGAACAGGATCTCTCCATTCAGGTGCATCCGAACAACATAGATGCCATGGAAAATGAGCATCAGTACGGCAAAAGCGAAATGTGGTACGTTCTTGAGGCCGAACCGGGAGCATATTTATATTGCGGCTTTGTGCATCCGATCACACGCGATGAATATCGGCGCAGGATTGCCGAGAACACATTGCAGGAGGTGCTGAATGCGGTTCCCGTCAAGAAAGGCGATCTCTTCTATATTCCGGCAGGAACGGTGCATGCCATTTGCAAAGGAGTCGTTATCGCTGAAATTCAGCAAAATTCAAATGTGACCTATCGCGTCTATGATTACGGACGGGTTGGCGCAGATGGTAAACCCCGTCAGCTGCACATTGAAAAGGCCGTAGAGGTTTCCAAGCTGGATCTGCCGTGTACAAAATACAATTTTGGCGGGCATCTCGTGCGAAGCGCATATTTTACGGTAGATCGTCTGGATGCGCCGTGTCAGATCATGACAGACGAAGAATCGTTTACGTCTATTCTGGTTCTGGACGGTTCAGGTATGATCAGCTGTGCATCGGATACGTTTTCCTGCCGAAAAGGTGACAGCATTTTCATTGAAGCAGACAGCGGGCTTGGATACATAAGCGGAAATCTTCAGGTCCTGTGCACGAGAGTGGGAACTATTTGAAAGCCGTGTATCGTGTTTATTACCTGCCTGCATTTCAGCAATATATTTCGAGTATAAAATAACAAAACACCGAATTGACATTTTACATCAATTCGGTGTTTTTATTTGGCGCAGAAGGAGGGATTTGAACCCTCGCGCGCTTTTTAGACGCCTACTCCCTTAGCAGGGGAGCCCCTTCGGCCTCTTGGGTATCACTCCGAATCAAATAAGAATATCTTCCGTATCGGTAAGACATTCTAGCACACCGAATAACAAATGTCAAGGAAAAACTTAAGCTGATTCACCTGCAGCAGTTATCGGGATTCTTTCCTCAAATTTTCCTTTTAAAAATGCAGAATTGCATCAATGCTCCTTTATTTTTCAAACTTTTTTCTAGATAAGGCATCCTGTACCTGGCATATTTCTAACCCATTACATAATGTCTGCCCGATTCAAGCTGCAAAACCATGTGGAAAACTCGCAAACTTAAATCATCAGGGGCTGATCTTCTTGTCAAGTATCTTTCCATCAATTGTCAAAATTCTCCGAATTTAACAAAGTTTTAAGCTGCGTTCTCCTGCCGGAAGCTCCATTGTCGGTCTTTGTCTTAAAAACCGCAACTTTTTCCGGCAGTGAAAGTGGATATTTTTTTGCATACGGCATCCTTCGCAGTTGACTTTCCTTTTACTCGCCTCCAATTTTCGCCCCAACTTCCTTCATCCACAGGCTGTTATTAACAGGCCGAAAAGCTGTTGATAACTTTGAGTTTTTCACATTTTCCACAGACTTTTCCACAGGAGTTGTGT
>CAVIFH010000128.1:0-6026 GCA_963641615.1 bacterium
AGTCGGTAGAGCACGCGGCTGTTAACCGCGGTGTCACAGGTTCGAGTCCTGTTTGAGGCGCCAATAAAAAAACCACTCTTCGAGAGTGGTTTTTTTATTAGCTTCAAAGTAAGTTTCGCCTGTGACACTGCGATAACAGCCGCTGCGGCTGTTATCTGTCGCAGAAAAATTGATTCGGTGAATCAATTTTTCGTCGCGATAAAATGAGGACTGCGGGAGCAGTCCGACAACCTTAGCCAGTGTCACAGGTTCGAGTCCGAGGGCAAGGTGTTTTTTATTGGCTTTATATCGCCTTGCACCTTTGACACCGCGTGTTAACAGCCGCTGCGGTGTTATTTGTCACAGAGAAATTGATCCGGTGAATCAATTTCTCGTCGTGATAAAAAGAGGACCGGCGGCAGCGGTCCGACAAACATTAAATAACAGGAAAAACAATCCGGTGAATTGTTTTTCCGTCGCGATAAAATGAGGGTGCGGCACCACCCGACAACCTCAATCAGTATCACAGGTTCGAGTCCTGTTTATTGGCTTTTTTATCAAACCCTTGCCATCCGTCCCCCTCTTGACATAATTACGCTGTGATTACTTTCAAGAGGATAAATTTATGAAAAATCGTATCTGCATGTAAGGTATTTTACTAACCCCCGGGTTGTTTATGCATACAAAAAAGAGCATACAGTACAGTATGATTAAAATCAGCATTTGATTTTTGCTATTATTAAAAGGAGGATGAAAATATGTTTAAGGGCGAATATGCAGGCAAAAACATTGCAGAGCAAAACAAAAAAATACTTATTTTGGGAGAGTCTCATTACGGAGATGTGACAACAACCAAATCGGTTATAGAGCATTTTTATAAATGTCCGAATGACAAAAGTTATCGATTCTTCCATAAAATAGCAGAGTGTTTTTGCGGGGAAAATAAAAATATCGATGAGGAGTTTGTAAATTTTTGGGATAAAGTCTGTTTTGCAAACTATATTGATGAAAATTGCGGTGTTCAAGACTGCAAAGCGAAAAACTTGCTTGAAGTCGAGCAGAACAGAAAAAAATACAATAACGAATTGTTTGAGTTTATAAACAAGAATGGGATTGACACTGTATTCGTATTCTCTCGACTTGTCTATGGACATTTGCCTTCTTGCTCCGAAAATGAACACGAAGAAAAAATAACAAATGTAAATAACGAAGATCTGTTTGTCGGTAAGTCAAGGGATCATATTTCTCACGTTGTTTACTTGAAAGATGAACAGCATAAGCATGTCGATGTGATTCTCAATAAAGATATCAATGTTTACGGTTTTCGTCATCCGTCTGCAGCATGCGGATTTAAGATTGATAATTATCGCAGTGTCTGCAAGATGTGAAGGGAGATTTGAATATTTTTCCATACCATAAAAAAAGAGCCATCATCCGGTGTGTCCAGTTAAGAAAACATTCTAAGGCGAGAGAGAAACGGTATAGCTTCGGCTATGCCGTTTCTTTCATTTTTGCCTGCTATCAAATACTTTGGACATTTCCAAAATCCCGATACCCTTGTAGTAGATATCTACCTCTTGTCTGCGGTTGATTTTGCTATGAGGATCGGTCGCTGCGTGAATGATGATCTTCTCAACGAACTCATGCAGGATACGAGGTGTCAGCTCCGGGATATCGGTGTACTGGCGGACAACAGACAGGAACCTGTCAACATTGGCACTTTTGCCTTCTGCTTCTTCGATTTCCTCACGGAGTATTGCAGCCTGTGTCTGCAAACCAGCCTGTTCCGCTTCATAATCGGTGGACAGCTTGTGAAAACGCTCGTCTGTCAGCTTGCCGCTGATGTTGTCCTCATACAGCCGCTTGAAGATCATATCCAGTTCTGTGATACGCTTCTCACTTTCAGACAGCAGCTTGCGCTTTTTGGCAAGACCTTTATTGCGTTCCTTTACATCCATATCCATGACCATTTGAACGAAACGGTTTTCATGGCTTCTGGCGAAGGACGCGATCTCCCGCAGATTTTGAAGGATCAGTTCCTCCAGGATAACCGTTCGGATGGAGTGTGGTGTGCCACACACCTGCTTTCCCTTGCGATATCCAGAGCAGATGTAGTATTCCTGATCTTTTCGGAAGCCGGTCGCTCTGCACTGGTACAGGATCGAGCCACAATCGGCACAGTACATCATGCCGGAGAACATTCCCATTTCTCCCATCTTTGTCGGACGGCGCCGTGACTGCCGCGCCTGCTTTACAGCCTCGGCAATGGCTTCTGTCCAGATAGGTTCATGGGTATTCTCAAAGATGACCCATTCACTTTCGGGATTTTTAATTTTCTTTTTGCTCTTGTAGGACTTCTTTGTGGTCTTGAAGTTCACCGTATGCCCCAGGTACTCACGCCAGCGATCCATAATATGTGCTATCGTGGTATTATCCCAATCATAAGGATCGCCTTGCTTTTTTACATTGCAGGTAATGCCCTTGCTTTCATAGTAAGCGGCAGGCGTGAGAATTTTCCGTTCCCGCAGTTTTCGTGCTATCTGGGACGGTCCAAACCCATCCATAACATACAGCCCGATTTCATAGACCACATCGGCAGCCTCACGGTCGGGTATCCAATGCTTTCGGTCATTCGGGTCTTTCATGTACCCGTAGGGAGCATTGAACGCCAAATGTTCTCCCGCGTTTCCCTTGACCTTCATAACGGCACGGATTTTCTTGCTGGTGTCTTTCGCATGGCGCTGTCCTCCATCGAGGAAATCCAGAGACGGAGGACCGGCTTGCGGCAGTCGGCCATTTTATACACTAACCGGAAGATCAGCTCACCTTCACGCCCGGCGTCACAGGCATTGACAATGGTATCCACGTCGGGGCGATCCATCAGGGCGCGGAGATTTTCAAAACGTCCTCTTTGCCCGGTGCCAGCACATAGCGGAACGGCTCCGGCAGAATGGGAAGATCATCATAGCGCCATTTCTTGAAACGCTCGTCATAGCCGCCCGCATCCATCGGGGATACCAGGTGCCCCACACACCAGGACACAAGAAGGCCGCTGCCCTCATAAAAGCCATCGGCCCTGGATGAAGCACCCAGCGCCGACGCGATAGATTTTGCCACACTCGGTTTTTCCGCGATAATCAGTTTACTCATTCTTTTCCTCCGTTTCCTCGTCCTCGGTCAGATATTCTTCTTCATCCTCCAGGTCGAAATCATCCAGATCAGCGGGAACTCTCTTGCCCTGTTTCGGTTTCAGAACCAGGAAATAGACCGCTGCGCCGCCTCCGGCTGCAAGGATCAACAGCACGGCCAGGATCGCCCCGGTATTGCTTTTCTTTTCGGGTTCCGGATTCTCCGGCTCGGTGGGCTCCGCAGCTTTCTGTTCTGTGCCAACACATTCACTGAGGTTCTTTACGCAGACCGGGCAAGTGGTATTGACCGCTCCGGCCTGGCACTTCTCCGTACAGGTGCAGACAATAGGTGTTTCCGCCTTTTCTCCATCCTCCGTGAGCACCATGAGATCGGCTTCATCCACCTGGTTCAGAAAATGCACGGTTTCCTCGCCCTCGTCGTCACGGTCGATAATGAGATAGAACACATTGCCGTTTTTCGTTTCCACCGTGATAAACTGTTTGCCGCTAGTGGTAGGGCTGCCGATATCGTCGATCAGCGAAAGGTTCCCGTCCGGCGTCAGGGCGGCACCGCCATTCAGACCGCTGCCCAGCATCCCCAGCAGATTTTCCAGTGTTTCCGCGTCCAGAGAAAAAGAACCTTCCCCGGAGCCAGCCTCGCCGTCACTTACCGTCATGTTGCCGGAATAGATATAGCCGACTTTCTCCGGCAGGATGACCTTCAACCAGTCGCCGTCCGTGCCGAGGCTCGTCACGGCACGGCACTCAAAGGCCTGCTTGACCGCTATTTCGGCAAGTAAATCAGCCTAAAATAAGCCTTTTTGAGGGGAAGCGGATTGAATTTCGCTTCCTCTTTTTCATCCAAGAGTGGAAAATAAGGTGGAAAGTTGCTTTCCGAATCTGTTCTAACAGCGATAAAGTGGAAATTGAAAAAGTGGAATTTATGAGAAGCGGATTTTCCGCATTTCTCCGTTATTTTGTGGGGCTGTTTACAGCCCCATTTCTTTTACTCTGCGATAGAACGTGTTGGGCTTCAAGCCCAGCTCTTTCATGGCGGCGGTGGCGGTGATTTCACCCGCCCGCCACTTCTTGCAAAGGGCTTTCATCTGCGCTTCATCATAATCAATCGGCTTGCGGCCTTTATACTTGCCCTCATTTTTGGCGATTTCAATGCCCTCACGCTGACGCTCCAAAATGTTCTCCCGCTCCAATTCAGCCAGAGCGCCGAACACGGTCAGCATGAAACGCCCTTGCGGGGTGGTGGTGTCGATGTTCTCTTTCAGACTGACAAACTCCACGCCCTTTTCGGTCAGTTCTGATACGATGGAAAGCAAGTCCCGCGTGTTTCGTGCAATTCTGGAAATGCTTTCGACTACCACGGTATCGCCCGCACGGACGAAAGCCATCATTTCCTTGAACGCGGCGCGGTTTGTGTTCTTGCCGCTTGCCTTGTCCACAAACACCTTTTCGGCGTTCTGCTCCTCTGCCATTTTTAGCTGACGCGCTTCGTTCTGCTCGATGGTGGAGCAGCGCACATAGAAAACCCGCATTCCAAAAGCCCCCTTGTTTTAACTGTCCTTATTCTATCACAAATCCAAAAGTATGTCAATAGGATATATCGTAAATTTGAAATATTTCAAAAATTATGATATAATATATGTGAAACAGAAAAGCAAGGGGATTTCCATTGTCATTGGGCTATACCCTAATGAAACGGATAGGAAAAGGAGCGGGACACGCGCCCCGCTCCGTGGATATGTAGGAATTACAGACCAAGCAACTGCTTTTTCTTCGCGTCAAATTCTTCCTGCGTAATAACGCCCATATCAAGCAATTCCTTAAACTTTTTAAGTTCATCAGCAGCGGAAGTCTGCTGAATTGCAGCGGCGCTCTTCGGGGCTTTCAAAGATTGCAGTACATTATCAAAATCTGCGATAATGTTATTGACAACTTCTCTCTCAGGCTCACCTATTCTTATATCATCGCCAAGCGTATCGATTATTAAATACCCACCGATTGCAGACCACGATTGACTGATAGCATTGATATTCTCGATGTTGAATGATTGCGCCGTATAGCTTACTTTCAATAAGCCTTTTATCTGACCACCGAGGAGCAGTCTTTGATTCGTCAATGCCACACCCACGGCAAAAAGCATAGAATTGTTCTTCCGTACCGCGGATGAACCTGTGAATGCAAATAAAACATCCTCGTCTGGACGTAGCATTTTTTCAATTTCACAAAATGCTTTTTCAAACACGGGTGCAGTTGTGGTTAGTGCTTGATATTTCCGTGCTGCTTCCATCATTTCTTTTACTGTTTTCATGACCGACACCATTACCTCATTTCATGTATTTTGTGCGTCAATTACAACGCGCACCGTTCCTATTTCTGCAATAAATTTTCAACCGCGATACGGATATTTGCGGGAACGCCTCTCATTTGAACATACTTTGACACGGAGGACGGGCTGCGCCCTATTTCCTTCGCCACAGCGGTATAAGTGCCTAATTGCCGATACAACCGCTGCATTTCAATAATTTCCTCCGGCGTAATTCTTGGTGCGCCCATATCACTTGTCCGCCGCTTTCTTTCCGCCGGATTTCCTATCGTCGTCTTTCTTGGGCTTTTGCGCTGTTTTCAGATTGGTGTCCGAATGTTCCATGGCATACTTCCAGCACTCATCCAAGAATCCGCTGAAAGTCTTGGGCTTGGCATTATCACCGCCGTATTCCTTAACCATGCGGTTGATTTCTTCCAGCTTCGTAGTGTAATTCCAAGGAACTGTGATGGTTTTCTTGTCAGTATCGAGAATAATCCGCATAAATCCATTCCTCCACAATAAAAAATGTGCAAAACACGCGCCACGCGCCGTTTGCACAACCCATTATATATATATATATATTGTCAAGGATTTTC
>CAVIFH010000129.1:0-6021 GCA_963641615.1 bacterium
GACCTATACTGCCCGGGCCGAGGTACAGAAATAGAACGCAGCGTGAAGAAAAGAGGATCAAAATATGGATAAGAAGAAAAGCACAATCTGGACAAAGCCGCTGCTGCGTTCCGCAATTTCTGCGCCCAATGTGAAGCTGCCCGAAATGCTGCTGGGCTATCTGATCGGCCCATTCGGCGCGCTCCTTTCCTCCGGGATTTTCACAAGCATCCTTCAGAATTACTTTACCGATGTCCTGAAGCTCAGCCTGAGCTTTCTGACAGGCCTGCAGCTGTTTTCCACCATCCTCATTGTGGCGGCGAATCTGGTCGTTGGTCAGTTAATCGAAAGAACGAGAGCCCTTGCGGGGAAAGCGCGTCCCTGGGTGCTGCTTTCCGCATTGGTGCTTTCCGTTGCGAGCGTTTTGATGTTCATCGTTCCGTTTCAGGGCGAAACGGGGAAAATGGTGTGGGTGGCCATTGCCTACAACCTTTATTACGCCGTGGCTTATCCCGTTTATAACACAGCCAATTCCACGCTGATTCCCGTCTCCACCCGCGACAGCGCCCAGCGTTCGACCCTTGCGTCCTTTGCCAACATTGCGGGACTTGGCGCCATGGGATTTGGCTCAATGTTTTTCCCCATGCTGGTGTCCTTTGCACTGAAGGAAAATCAGAGTCTGTGGTTCCTCGCGATGCTGGCTGTCGCCGTCTTTACTGCGCTGACCATTTTCCTGCAGTATAAATTTACCCGTGAGCGCGTCACGGAGGAAGGCACTTATGGCGAAAATGAGGGAGCAAAAGCCGCTCCGCCCCTGAAAAACCAGCTGAAAGCCGTTGCCAGTGAAAAATGGTGGTGGGTCACGATTATTTTTTACCTGCTGTTCCAATGGGGCGGTGCCATGAAAAACGGCTCTATGACCTATTTCTGCAAATGGGTTCTGGACAATACCTTCTTTGGCTCCGCGGACGCATGGGGCGCATCCCAATCGCTTTTATCCGTCCTCGGTGCGATTCCGATGGCCGTCGCCGCCGCAATTGTTGTCCCCCTTGCCAATAAAATCAGCAAGCAGAAGCTTGTTTTTATTGGCATGGCTGTCGGCGCCGCAGGGGGTGTCATCGCGGGAGTCGGCAATGGCCGGATCATCCCGGTTGCCATTGGCGTTGCCCTGAAATGCCTGGGCTCTGCCCCCGCGTGCTACCTGATTCTGGCAATGCTGGCGGATGTCATTGACCATATCGAATATACGAGCGGCATCCGCACGGACGGCCTTACGATGTCCATCTATTCATCCATCATGGTGGCGGCGACCCCGATTTGCAACAGCATATTCAGCGCCGTTTTGGGCGCAAACGGCTATAGCCAGACAGCCGATGTCGCTATGGGAACGGCAGCGCAGACCCTAGGTGCCCAGCACGCCATTACATTCGGCTATATCTGGACGGAGACCATCGCCTACGCATTATGTGCCCTGCTCATTCTGGCCTGGAATGTCGAAAAAAATCTTTCTCAGGAGCAGGCAGCCATCGCTGAAAGAAAAAATAAAAATAAGAATGCATGATAAGCATGCATGATGAGAAAAACAGATCAGCGTTTCGTAAATTGTGCTCGCAGTCCGTTTCCAGAAGGCAGATAAAAGATTAATATCCTTACAACTCAAAAGATGGGCTTGTTTACCGTAAATTGCAGGCCCGTCTTTTTATTATGCTCCGAAAAGGAAAATTTGATTTTTTTCATCAGATGTGGTAGGATGACAGAAGTTTTTTGAAGGAGAAATTGCAATGTTTGTGGGGTGTCATCTTTCTACTTCCTCCGGTTATGCAGCCATGGTTCAGACCGCGGCAGAAATCGGCGCGAATACCTTTGCTTTCTTTACCCGCAATCCCCGGGGCAGCCGCTCCAAGCCGGCGGACCCAAAGGACATTGAGGCGGCGCGGAATGCCCTGCAGAGGGGTGCCTTCGGGCCATTGGTAGCTCACGGCGCCTATACCATGAACCTGTGCACTGCGGACCCGGAGGCGCGCAGCTTCGCGGCGGATGTGCTGGCGGATGATCTGCGCCGTATGGCGGCACTGCCCGGGAATTTTTATAATTTTCACCCCGGCAGCCATACCGGCCGGGGGGTGGAAACCGGAATCGAGGAAATCGCCTCCGCGCTGCGCCGCGCCCTTGCACCGGATTATCCTGTGACGGTGCTCCTGGAGACCATGGCAGGCAAGGGCAGCGAGATCGGCAGGAGCTTTGAGGAGCTTAAGTCCATTATCGACGCGGTGGGGAGCAGCAGCCTTGGTGTCTGCCTGGATACGTGCCATGTGTATGACGCAGGATATGACATTGTGAATGACCTTGACGGGGTTCTGCAGGAGTTTGACCGGGTGATCGGCCTGGAGCGGCTGAAGGCCCTGCATTTAAACGACTCCAAGAATCCCTTCGCCAGCCACAAGGATCGCCACGAGTGTATCGGAAAGGGCAGCCTGGGACTGTGTACCTTTGAAAAAATCGTCAATCATCCGCTTCTGCGGGGCAAACCCATGATTCTGGAGACCCCCAATGAGCTCCCCGGCTACAGGGAGGAGATTGCCCTGCTGCGGGGACTGGAGAATGCGGACTGATGTCTGCCTGTAAGGAAGGAGGCTGCGGCAGCGGTGCTTCAGACCATACTTGATACCCTGGGACAGGGGCTCTCCGGGCTCGGAAGTACTCTGTCACCCATGTGGGATACGCTGATTCAGCTGTTTTCCGGCTTGCCGGCGGCATTTTCCGGCATGGACAGCGCCTATTCCGCATTTTATATTTCCCTGATACGTCACGCCTGCCCTGTACTGGCGTTCCTCCTGCTTCTGCGCTGTGCCCTCCCGCTGCTGACCTTCCGCAGGGAGCCGGAAATCTGGGCGTGGCTGGTGATGCCCGGGGGAGAGCGCGTGCCCGTGACCCACTGGGAGAATGTGATCGGCAGGAGCAAGAGCTGTGATGTTTCCATCGCCCTTTCTACCGTTTCCCGCAATCACGCGGTTCTGACCCGGTATGACGACGGCAGCTGGACGATTTCGGATGCCCACTCCAAGGACGGAACCTATGTAAACGGAGAGCTTGTAAACATCTGCGCGCTGCAGGACGGCGATGTGATTTCCGTAGGCGGCGTAAAGCTGAAGCTGAAGCTGATCACCCGCCAGCAGGAGCAGCTGCAGTCTCAGCTGCGCACGAAGGCCTCCGGGCCCGTTGCAGGGGCCTTTAATCTGCTGATCCTCACCGCGTTTCAGTTCCTCGCCATTGTCGGCTTTGCCGTGAATGGCGCCTCGGAGGACTCTGCCCTGATTACTGCGGGGTTTGTGGGGATTTTTATCCTGCAGTGGGCACTGTATGTATTTTACATTGTCATTCGCCGCAGCTCCTTTGAGATGGAGACCTTGGCCTTCTTCCTGTGCACCCTGGGGATGGCGGCCCTTGCGACGGTGAAGCCGGGGGAGACCCTCAAGCAGCTGGTTGCAATGGCGGTGGGCGTCGGCGTTTTCCTGGGGGTTGGCTGGTCGCTGCGGGATCTGGAGCGGGCCAAACGGATACGCTACCTGGCGGTGGCAGCGGGCCTGGGGTTTCTGCTGCTGACTCTTGCTGTCGGCAAGGAGCGCTACGGCGCAAGATGCTGGATCATTATCGGCAATCTCTCATTGCAGCCCTCGGAGCTGAGCAAGGTCTGCTTCGTGTTCGCCGGTGCGTCCACGATGGACCGGATCATGAGCAAGCGAAACCTCATTGCGTTCATTGCCTATTCCGTTGTCATATGCGGCTGCCTTGCGGTGATGAATGACTTCGGCACGGCGCTGATTTTCTTCTGCTCCTTCCTGATCATCGCCTATCTGCGCTCCGGCAGCATGGGCACCATTGCCCTTGCGGTGACTGCCCTTGTCATTGCGGGAATTTTGGCGGTGCGGGTCGCGCCCCATGCCCTCAGCCGTTTTGCGACCTGGCGGCACATATGGGAGGACCAGTTTGACAGCGGCTATCAGCAGACCCAGTCCCTGATGTGCATTGCCTCCGGCGGACTCTACGGTCTCGGCCCCGGAAAGGGCTGGATGCGCAAGGTGTTTGCCGCGGATTCGGATATTGTATTTGCGACGATTTCGGAGGAGTGGGGGCTCCTGCTTGCCATGATGGCGGTGCTGTGCATCTGCGCCTTCGGATTTTTTGCCATTCGTTCGGCCCGGGTCGCCCGCAGCAGCTTCTACAGCATCGGTGCCTGCACCGCCGCGGGGGTACTGCTGATCCAGACCATACTCAACACCATGGGAACCGTAGACCTGCTGCCCTTTACCGGCGTGACATTTCCCTTTGTCTCCAACGGCGGCACCAGCATGGTTGCCTCCTGGGGGCTGCTGGCCTTTGTAAAGGCGGCGGACACCCGCCAGAATGCCAGCTTCGCCGTGAAGCTGGTCAGAAAGGGGAGAGGGAAATGAATCGAGTCACCAAACGGACCTGGCTGATGGGCTTATTCTTAATCATCCTCCTTGGCGGAATGGCTGTTTTTGCCATAGAGTATGTGGCGGATGCAAGCACGTGGATCGTATCCCCCGGCTCCCCCCATGTGTATAATCGGGGCAACCTGGGCTGCGGCACCATTGTCGACCGCAGCGGAAATATCCTCCTGGACATGACCAGCGAGAGAACCTATTCATCGGATGCCCAGACCCGCAAATCTACCCTCCACTGGGTCGGCGACCGCAGCGGCGCCATCAGCGCGGGGGCGGTCTCCCACTATGCCGCCATGCTGGCGGGCTTCGATCTGGTTGACGGCGTGTACAACGGGGAGGACGGCGGCGGCGCGGAATACCTGACGATCTCTGCCCGGGTGCAGAATGCGGCCCTGACGGCTCTCTACGGCCGCAAGGGTGTCGTGGCGGTGTATAACTACAAAACAGGGGAGATCCTCTGCGCAGTTACGTCCCCTACCTATGACCCGGACAATGTGCCGGATATCGACGGCGACACCACCGGCACCTATACCGGCGTTTACCTCAACCGCTTCCTGCAGTCTGCCTATCCCCCCGGCTCCATTTTCAAGGTCGTTACCTGTGCCGCCGCCCTGGAGTGCGTGCCGGATATCGAGAGCCGCACCTTTACCTGCACCGGGGAGTACAGCTACGGCAAGGAAGCCATTACCTGCGAGAGAGCCCACGGCACCTGCACATTGAAGGATGCCCTCGCCGTGTCCTGCAACTGCGCCTTCGCCCAGGTGGCAGAGCTGGTCGGCAGAAAGAATATGCAGAAATATGTGCAGCAGTTTGCGGTCACCGAAAAGATCAGCTTCGACGGGGTTACCGCGGTGGCGGGGAAATATGATATTTCCGATACGGGTGCCGCCTCCTTTGCCTGGAGCTGCATCGGCCAGCATTCTGACCTTGTAAATCCCTGCCGGTACATGGTGTTCATGGGGCAGATCGCGAATGGCGGAAGCGCCGCCCTGCCCTACATTGTGTCGGAGGTGGATGCAAACGGGGAAGTCGCCTATCAGGCGGAGACCGTATACACGAGCAGCATCATGAGCGCTTCCCTCTCCCAGAAGATGCGGGAATATATGCGAAATAACGTGGAGGTTACCTACGGGAGCTATAAATTCCCGGGACTGACCGTCTGCGGAAAGTCCGGCACCGCGGAGCTGGGGGAGGGGCAGATTTCCAACGCCATGTTCGCCGGCTTCTGCACGGATGAAAATTACCCCCTTGCCTTTATTGCCGTCGTCGAGAACGGCGGATACGGCGCCGCTACCTGCGTGCCGATCCTCTCCGTCGTCCTCAGCGAGTGCAAGGCAGTGATGGACGGCGCGTAAAAGTGTGCTGAATCACCAAATCATACTCGGATCGTTTCAGGCAGCACCCCGTTTTGGGGCGCTGCCTGAAAAACATCACAGGGCCAATTCAGCGGTATTGCCTGAGGCGACACCACACGATTCGCCTGCGGCGAAAAGCTAGGGCAATACCGCTGGGTTCGTCTGCAGCCTTCACCGGATCTTTTGCCCCAATCCTGCAGTTCAGAAAACTCACAATACAT
>CAVIFH010000130.1:0-5984 GCA_963641615.1 bacterium
CTCCCCGGGTAAGGATTCCGCAGATGCGGTTGCGGGTGGTCTGCGGTTTATTGGAAACAATGGCTATTTTCTCACCCACCAGATAATTGGTCAGCGTTGACTTCCCGACATTGGGGCGTCCGGCGATGGTGATCATTGCGGTTTTTGTCTTCATATACGCTCTCCTCTTTTACGGTGCATCAGTCTCTTTGCATTCCGGGTATTGCGGCGGCAATCTGCTCTTCCCTGCCCCGCATCCGGCGCTTCTGTTCCCCTTCATCTACATGGTCATAGCCAAGCAGATGAAGCATGGAGTGGATCGTCAGGTAACCGACCTCCCGCTTCAGGGAATGTCCGTATTCCTGGGCCTGCGCGCTTGCCCGCTCCAGGGAGATGCACATATCCCCCAGCGGGCACAGTCCCGTGCCCGGATCAATATATTCGCTCCAGTCCTTCGGCGGCTCTCCCGCCGTCAGATTGAACATTGGGAAACTGAGCACATCCGTCGGCTTATCAATATTGCGGCTTGTTTTGTTGATCGTCTGAATTCCCGCATTATCTGTCACGAGGACATTGATCTCGCAGGGCACCGTAATTTTTTCCGCCTTCAGCGTCTGATTGATGCAGGTACGAATGATGGAGCCAATTACAATTTTCTTGAGCGGATTTCCTTCAAGGACAAGGTTAATTCTGTTTTTCATTGATATTTCCTCTGAAATTTTCCTTTAAATTCCTTTGTGGACCTTTTTAATTCCGGCTTCTGCTCCGCGCGCTCATATGCATTGATAATTTCCTGTACCAGTGCGTGGCGCACAACATCCGCCGCAGTCAGGCGGCAGATGGCAATATCCTTCACATGATCCAGCACGCGAATGGCATCCTTCAGTCCGGACACCTTGTCTCCCGGCAGGTCGATCTGGGTAATGTCACCGGTGATCACGATTTTTGACCCGAAGCCAAGACGGGTGAGGAACATTTTCATCTGCTCTTTGGTTGTATTCTGCGCCTCATCCAGAATGATAAAGCTGTCATCCAGCGTACGTCCGCGCATATAGGCCAGTGGCGCAACTTCTATTGCTCCCCGCTCCTGGTACTTCTGGAATGTTTCCGCCCCCAGCATGTCATACAGTGCATCATACAGCGGGCGCAGGTAGGGGTCAACCTTATTTTGCAGATCTCCCGGCAAAAAGCCCAGCCGCTCCCCTGCCTCTACCGCAGGGCGCGTCAGCACAATCCGATTCACGGTACGCTCCCGAAATGCCGCGACTGCCGCCGCCACCGCGAGATATGTCTTTCCTGTTCCCGCGGGACCGACTCCGATTGTAATCGTATTTTGCGAAATGGCCTTCATATATTTCTGCTGGCCCACAGTTTTCGCCTTAATCGGTTTTCCCTTCGCCGTGATGCAGATGACGTCTTTGGTCATCTGCCCCACCTGCTGCTCATTGCCTTCACTGACAAGCGTCATCAGATATCGCACTCTCTGCTCATCAATGGTTTCTCCTTTGGACGCAAGAGAAAGCAGGCCTTCCAGAGTACGCACTGCCTTGTCTGCCATTTCCTCATTGCCGCATACCCTCAGGTCCATGTCCCGGTTGATGATCCGCACGCCATACGCATCCTCAATGCGTTTGATATTTTCATCAAAAGACCCGAAAACGGCAACGACATCCTCCAGCCGCTGCGCATTCACAATGCGCTCTACGTTATTTACACTCATTGGGATGCTCCATTTCGAAAGGTATAAAATATACCTGTGTTTGCTTTTCTGTTTACTGCTCTATTCTACCACAGTCAGCCTGCAAAATTCTACTGTATTTGCGCAAAAATATTCGTTCCCGCCGTCCGGAAGAAATGGCGGATTGCCCCTGCTGTCCTTCAACGATATTTAATTTGCTTTTCACAGTAGATATGATATAATTCGGAGTGATTTTCGAGCGAGGGATGATTCTGTTTGAACTACGGCTGTACGCAGTTAATTATTGATTTGGATGCCATCCGGCATAATATTCAGGCGGTAAAGAAAAAAAGCGGTGTGCCCGTCATGGCAATTATCAAGGCGGATGCCTATGGGCATGGCGCAGTAGAGGTGGCGCGGCATCTGGACAGCGAGTGCGCGTTTTTTGGCGTAAGCTCCATACTGGAGGCACTGGAGCTGCGGCAGGCAGGAATTGAGAAGCCAATTCTGATCTTAGGGTATACTCCGGTTGAAGCTTATCCGGAGGCAATCCGGCTTGGCATACGTCCGGCAATCTTCCGCTATGAGGATGCGGCTGCCCTGTCAGCCGCCGCCCGGGAAATGGGAGTCACTGCAAAATTTCACATTGCGGTAGATACCGGCATGAGCCGCATTGGCTTTCAGGTATCCCAGGAGGATGCGGATGTCTGCCAAAAAATCGCCATGCTCCCCTGCATTGAGGCAGAGGGGCTGTTCAGCCACTTTGCCACGGCCGACTGTGCCGACCTGACCCGCTCTGTGCGCCAGGAGGCACTGTTTGACGAATTCGATGAAATGCTCCGCGCCCGGGGGGTGCAGGTTAAAATCCGCCATCTGGACAACTCCGCCGGTGTCATGAACTTTCGCTGCAAATATGAAATGGTGCGGTCCGGTATTGTCACCTACGGCATGTATCCCAGCGACGAGGTAGACCATCGTCTTCTGGATTTAAAGCCGGCGCTGCAGTGGGTTAGCCAGATCACGCATTTAAAGGTCCTGCCGGCAGGGCGGGAAATCAGCTACGGAGGAACCTATGTTACAAAGGCCAAAACCCGTGTGGCCACAATCCCCGTCGGATATGCAGACGGGTACCGCAGAAGCCTATCTGGGAAATTTTATGTGCTGATCCGGGGCAGAAGAGCGCCCATTCTCGGACGCATCTGCATGGATCAGATGATGGTAGACGTAACTGATATTCCGGAGGCGCAGCTTGGGGATACGGTTGTGCTGGTAGGGCAAAGCGGCAAGCTGTCCATTACAGTTGAAGAAATTGCCGCCATGCAGGACAGCTTTAACTACGAATTCGTATGCGGCATCAGCCGCAGAGTACCAAGAGTTTATCTGATTGACGGCAAGATTGACCATTCCGTTCGCTACTTGCTGGACTGATTGCAGGGAGGGAAATATGGCACAAAAACGGAATTCAAAGGATACAAATCAGGAGCAGTCCGCAGGGTCCGGGGGCATTGTTGCCGCTCTCGCAGTTATCATGGCCGTGCTGGTTATCCTTTCGCTGGCTCTCCGCATGTATCTCGGCGGCTCCTTCCAGGATTCGTCAATTGGGCAGGCGGACACAGACATATCCGATGTGCAGGAAACAGCATCACAGCAGAAGCAGTCTCTCTGGAGCCGCCTGTTCGGCACAAAGGAGGCCGAACCGGAATCGGAGCCAACGCAGCCGGAACCGGAGCATGTGGTTTCTCAAGCCACCATTGCAGTAACCGGAGACATTCTGATGCACATGCCGGTGATTAACTCCGGCGTGCAGAGCAACGGAACATACAATTTTGACTCTATTTTTCAGTACCTGAAGGCCTACACAAGCGCAGCGGATTACGCCGTTGCCAATCTGGAGACGACCCTGTGCGGGACAGATAAGGGATATAAATACTCCGGTTACCCTGCCTTCAACTGCCCGGACGAAATCGTAGACGCGCTGAAAAATGCGGGATTTGACATGCTGCTTACCGCAAACAACCACTGCTACGACACCAGTGAATATGGTTTCCTTCGCACAGTCCGCACCATAAGGAATAAGGGGCTCTATGCCCTGGGCACACGGGAGTCGGCCGATGACCCGGTCTATACGGTGCAGGAAATCAACGGCATCAAAATTGGCATGGTTTGCTACACCTATGAAGGGCAGCCGGATAATCCCGTCTCCGGGACGGTGTACATGAATAAAAACGCCCTTTCCGCCACATGCGCGGAGCTTGTCAACTCTTTTCTGACCACAGAGCTTGACCCATTTTACCTGGAGGTCCAGCAGATTTTAGAGCAGATGAAGCAGGATGGGGCGGAAGCCACCGTAATGTTCATCCACTGGGGCACAGAGTACGAAACGACACCCAACAGTGACCAGCAGCAGATCGCGCAGCAGCTGTGCGACCTGGGCTTTGACGTAATCGTAGGCGGTCACCCCCATGTCATTCAGCCGGCAGCGCTTCTTACCAGCCGTCTGGACTCCGGTCACAAGACCGTATGCCTTTACTCCACAGGAAATGCCGTTTCCAACCAGCGAATTTCCGAAATGGATCTCAAAACAGGTCAGACGGAGGACGGTGTCCTGTTTCAATTTACCTTCAGCAAATATTCCGACGGAACCGTATATCTTGAGGATGCCAATGCACTCCCCTGCTGGGTTAACCTGCGTACAGAGCCAAGCCGGGAATATGATATTATCCCCCTTGATGACTCCATCCGCAGCCAGTGGCAGACAGAATTTGACCTCAGCGACGAAGGGTACACGGATGCGGTGTCCTCCTATGACCGCACACAGTCGCTTCTTTCCGACGGGATGGAAACGATTCAGGAATACTTAAGCGCGCAGAAGCTGCAGCGGGAAAGCGATTATCTTGCGGCTGTAACCAAGGGAACCCTCTCCCCTGCCGCATAATTGGAGGCAAACCAATGAGTAAAAAGTACTTGCGTAAGAAAAGATATACCCGCAGTCTGCTGGCCGCGCTGAAAATAGTCTTCGTTGTTGTTCTGATTGCGGCAGCCTCCGGCAGTGTGCTTTTCGCATGGCGCTTTATGCACAATCAAAACACGGATGTATCCGTTTCCGGCGATACAGATGCGGATATGCCGGTTATTTCCGTCACTGAAATGCCGACGGAGCCCCCGACGGAAGCACCGACGGAGCCGGAACCGGAGCACGTGGTTTCAAGGGCAACCATCGGCGCCACCGGCGACCTGCTGATGCACATGCCGGTAATCAACTCCGGTCTGCTCTCCGACGGGAGCTATAATTTTGACTATATTTTCAAATACCTGAGCGAATACACAAATGCGGCAGATTTTGCCGTAGCGAATCTGGAGACAACCCTTGCCGGAAGCGAAAGGGCATACAGCGGCTATCCGAACTTCAACTGTCCTGATGAAATCGTCGATGGGGCGCGAAACGGTGGCTTTGATATGCTGCTCACCGGAAACAACCACAGCTATGACACGGGAGAGGCCGGATTTTTCCGCACCATTGAAACCGTAAGAAGCCATGGTCTGGAAACACTTGGAACGATGCTGACTGCCGACGAGCCAAAGTATGTCATTGAGGATATCAACGGAATCAAGGTTGGCATGATCAGCTATACCTATCAGGGTATTCCGGATGGAGCCGTATCCGGAAGAGTATACTTAAATGGTATTATGCTACATGAAGGTGCAGAAAACGTTGTAAACACCTTTATTCCGAACAGCCCGGAGTCCTTCTACACAGAGGTAGAGGGATATGCACAGCAGATGCGCGCTGAGGGAGCAGAAGCACTGGTGATTTTCATGCACTGGGGCGTGGAGTACACCACCACCCCGGTTGCGCACCAGACGCAGATCGCGCAAAAGCTGTGTGACCTGGGCTTTGACGTAATCGTGGGCGGCCACCCCCACGTTGTAGAGCCGATCGCACTGCTCAGCAGCACTGTCGATCCGTCCCACAAAACCGTATGTCTCTACTCTATGGGGAATGCGGTATCCAACCAGCGTGCAAGTGTCATGGAAAGCCAGCCTGAAGGCTACACCGAGGACGGAGTGTGGTTTACAATGACCTTCTGCAAGTATTCTGACGGCACCGTCTATCTGGAGGATGTGAACCTGATTCCCTGCTGGGTAAACCTTCGCACAACAAACGGGCGATACTACTACATTCTCCCCCTGGACAGTACAAAGCAGGATAACTGGGCGGAGCTGCTGGATCTGGGAGAGGTAAGTCTGGCTGCGGCAACCCGCTCCTATAACCGCACCATGGGAATCGTCGGGGATGGACTGACCCAGTCCAAGCAGTACCTGGCAG
>CAVIFH010000131.1:0-5962 GCA_963641615.1 bacterium
GTCAGGTACCGGGAAGGACGGCAAATGATACTCATGAAAAACAAAATCCAGATTGCACGCTTCCGCGATTTTTGCCGTGTTTTCAAAGGCTTCCTCGCATCCGGGGAAAAGGACACGAAGCTCCTCCTCACTCTTCAGATAAAAATCATCTGACGGGAAACGCATTCTGTTCTCATCATCCACTGTTTTCCCGGTCTGGATGCACAGGAGGACATCCTGCATTTTGGCATCCTCTCTGCGAAGATAGTGCGCATCATTGGTGATTACAAGGGGCAGCCCGGTTTCCCGCGAAAGCCTGTGCAGTCCCTGATTGACTGCCTTTTGCTCCGGTATTCCGTGATCCTGAAGTTCCAGATAAAAATTACCGGGGCCCATAATGGAGGACATTTTCAGCGCATAATTTTTTGCTTCATCATATGACTCATTTGCCAGATACTGCGGTATCGCGCCGGCCAGGCAGGCCGAAAGGGCAATCAGCCCCTCGCTGTGCTTTTGAAGAAGCTCCAGATCGATCCTCGGCTTGCTGTAAAATCCGTGCAGAAATGCCTCAGAAACCATATAGCAAAGGTTTTCATATCCCCTGCGATTTTTACAAAGCAGCACCAGATGGTATGGGTCACTGTCAATGCCGTGAATACGATCCGACATGGATCTGCGTGCCACATAGACCTCGCAGCCGATAATCGGCTTAATTCCGGCTGCCTTTGCCGCTTTATAAAAGTCAATGCATCCATACATGACGCCATGATCCGTGATGGCAATCGCACTCTGCCCGATTTCCTTCACTCGATCCATCATATGGTCAATGCGGCAGGCACCATCTAAGAGACTATATTCCGAATGCACATGCAAGTGGACGAAACTCATAGGCTATCCTCCGCGGCAAGCTCCTGCAGTTTCTTCAATCTGTGGCTCATTGCCGGTTTTGAAATTGGTGGCTCAATTAACTGTGCCAGTTCTGCAAGAGATGCTTCCGGGTTTTCTTCCCTTACCATTGCCGCCTGCTTCAGCTTTTCCGGAAGCTGCGCAAACCGGTTTCGTTCACGCAGAATGCGAATGGAATTCAGCTGCATCTGAGAAGCATTTACAACCTTTGTGATGTTGGCATCGTCACAGTTGCAGCGGCGGTTTACCTGATTGTTCAGCTCGTGCTCCAATCTTGCCTCTATCATACCCATGGATGCGACAGGCGCGCCGACAAATGTCAGGAAATCCGCAATCTGTTCGTTCTGCTTCAGATAGATGACCTGCCCGCCGCCCCTTGCGGACAGCTTCGGCGGAAACAGAAGCATTTCGTGAATCAGAACGTAACATTCCCGGGCCACGCTGTGATGCGTGGTAACAAGCTCTAAATGATATCCCTTTTCCGGATCCGTAACACTTCCTCCGGCAAGGAAAGCTCCCCGCAGAAATGCCGTTTTGCAGCAATCATTCTCGACAATCGGCAAATTGATGTGCAGGGAAAGTGTTTCGCTGCTGTCAAACCCGAATGCATTCATTACCGCAGAAATTCTGCGGACGTCCTGAATCTGAAAAATCTGCTTTCCCGTCTTTCCTTCGCCGGATTGGCAGGAAATATCTATGCCAAATGTCTTTTTGAACAGCCGCGGGAGAAGGGATGCAAACTCTGCACATTCTGTGATAATTTTTATGGAATTGGATTGGAATGTATTGCAGAAGAGCAGTATTCCAAGACATTCCGCAAGTGCACAGCAGGACGACTGCGGGTACTCTTTGCATATCTCAGCCTTGGCTGATGCCGAAAATGAGCGCATCATCCCACAGTTTCCCCCTTTACTTCCAGATTCTGATTTCCGGCTCCAGGCGAATACCGGAATGCAGGTACACCCGATCCGAAACCAGGCGAAGCAATTCCCTGACATCTGCGGACGACGCCCTGCCAAGGTTGACCGCAAAGCCTGCATGCTTGCATGAGATTGCCGCATTCCCCACCCGGAATCCCTTCAGACTGGCTTGCTCAATCAGCGCCGCCGCATAACCATTTTGAGGCCGCTTAAATGCGGACCCTGCCGACGGATAGTCCAGGGGCTGCGATGCCGCGCGGCGGGCCTGCAGGTCCCGCATTGTCTGCTTTATTTCCTCCACCGGCGCACTGTGCAGCCTGAAGACTGCACTTACCGCAATTTCTTCGCTCTCCTGAAGCGTGCTGTACCGGTAGCTGAAATGCATATCCTCCGCACTGCGGCAGCTGATACAGCCGTTTCTGTCCATTACATCGACGCTTACGCAGATTCCACCTATTTCCCCACCGTAAGCGCCGGCATTCATATACACGCCGCCGCCGACTGTCCCGGGGATCCCATGAGCAAACTCCATACCAGACAAGCCGTTATTTGCAGCAAACAATGCCCCGCGGGACATTGTTACGCCTGCGGCGAAACGAACACAGCTGTCAGGCAGCACTTCCATGCCCGCCAAGCAGGCTTTCAGGCAGATTACAAGCCCCTTCATGCCATCATCCGGTGCCAAAACATTGGTCCCCGCTCCGAGCAGCGCACAGTCGATATCATGTTCACGGGCAAATTTCAATATTTGGGATAATTCCTCTGTACTTTTTGGAAAGGCCATTACCTCTGCCGGACCGCCTACGCGGAAGGATGTATGGATACTGAGCGGCTCATAAAACCGCAGTTCCGTTTCGGGCAGGGCATCTGCAATATTCATCTGAAGCTGCGTTAATTTCATAGTCACCGTCTCCGTGTATATTTATATCCGCATCCAGTATATCATACAGATGCAATATTAAAACCCTCTGTTAAATTCTGCGCGACAGCTTTTCAGAATAGGTACTGCGAAATTCTTCAAACGTGCCGCTGTCAAGCGCATCACGAATGCGCTCCATCAGCTTGTTGTAAAAATAGAGATTATGCATTACTGCCAGGCGCATGGCAAGCATTTCCTCCGCGATAAACAGGTGGCGAATATATGCTCTGGAATACCGCCTGCAAACCGGGCAATCACACTGAGGATCAATTGGAGACTCGTCCAGCATGTATTTTGCATTCTTCAGATTGATGGCTCCCTCCCAGGTAAACAGGCGAGCGTGCCGCGCATTGCGGGCAGGCATAACACAGTCAAAGAAATCTACCCCGCGTGCTACAGCTTCAATAATATTGGTGGGTGTGCCCACGCCCATCAGGTAGCGTGTTTTATCCGCCGGCATATATTCTTCTACTGCTTCGATAATGTCATACATTTCTTCCGCCGTTTCACCGACGGCCAGGCCCCCAATCGCATAGCCCGGCAGATCCAGCTCCGCAATACGGCGCATATGCTCCGTACGGATATCCCGAAATGTGCCGCCCTGGTTGATGCCCCAAAGCATCTGCTGCGGATTTACGGTATCCGGCAGACTGTTCAGCCGTTCATTTTCCGCTTTGCAGCGCACCAGCCAGCGATAGGTACGATCCACACTTTTCTTCACATAATCCCTCGGCGACGGATTTTCGATACACTCATCAAAGGCCATGCAAATATCGGATCCGAGATTCGACTGGATCTGCATGCTTTCCTCCGGGCCCATAAAAATCTTGTGACCATCTATATGGGAAGAAAAATAGACTCCTTCTTCTTTTATCCGTCTCAAAGAGGACAGGCTGAACACCTGAAATCCGCCGGAATCCGTAAGAATCGGCCCGTCCCATGTCATAAACCTGTGAAGTCCGCCCATTTTCCGTACAACCGTATCTGTCGGGCGCAGATGCAGATGATAGGTATTGGACAGCTCCACCTGACATCCGATTTTTTTCAGGTCCGCCGCGCTCAATGCTCCCTTGATTGCCCCCTGGGTACCGACATTCATGAAAACCGGTGTTTGTACTGTACCGTGTGCGCAGATAAATTCGCCTCTGCGGGCTTTTCCCTCCGTCTTCAGGAGCTTAAACATGCTGGATTCCTCCCTTCAAATTGATAGGTGAATAGCGAATATATGTTAAAATGTTTTCCGTTCTGCCCGTCGGAAGCCTGCGGTCTGCCTGATATAAGAACGTAAATCCGCACTTTTCAATGGTGTGTCTGGATCGAACATTTCGCTGAAAATGGCCGCAGGTAATGAAATCAAACTTCAAATCACGGAAGCAGTACTCGCACATGGCAGCAATCGCCTCCGGCATCAATCCGTTTCCCCACAGGCTGCGGCACAGGTCAAAGCCAAATTCCCGCCCATGCAGTGAGCGGTCGATGGGATATTCCTCCCAAGGTCTTTCCTGCACGGAAAATGTTCCTACTGTTTTCATATTTTCCCGCAGTACGACAGCCAATGTATCATCTTTTTTTGAGGATTCCGCGATATATTTTTGCGCTTCCTGCTCACTGCGTACCGGCTGCCATCCTGTCAGATCGGCAATTTCCGCATCTGTCAGAGTTACATACAAATCGCGCCAGTCTTCCGCAGCCAATGGGTGCAGCAGCAGCCGGGGCGTCTCGAGAAATACGGCTGACGCAGAAAACGGCGCGGTTGTATCTGAAATTATGCTTTCGGTATTCAAATTCTTTATCCCTTCTCACAGCATTTTCTGAATAATATTCGACAATTACGTTAACAATTCGTCATTGTCTTGACGATTTACGTCCGGTGTCATATAATGTAAAAAAACAGATCAGAGGGTATCCCATGAAATTATCACTTGTTGTTCCCTGCTACAATGAAGCAGAAAATATAGAATTATTTCAATCCGAAACGCAGAAGGCATTTGAAAACTGCGGCTACTCTTACGAAATCATTTATGTCGACGACGGAAGCACTGACGCAACGCTTCATCAGATGAAGAAGATGTACGCAGGCAACCCCTGCGGTGTGAAAATCATTTCATTTTCCAGAAATTTTGGGAAGGAAGCGGCAATTTATGCCGGTCTGCAGCACGCTGACGGCGACTATATCAGTTTAATCGATGCTGACCTTCAGCAGCGTCCGGAGATTGTCCGCGATATGGTCGCCTGCCTGGATGAGCATCCGGATTATGACGTGGTAGCGGCATATCAGGAGCAGCGAAAAGACGGGAAACTGCTTTCCTTTTTCAAGAAAGGCTTTTACAGAGTCATAAACAGGCTTTCCGATGTGTCATTGCGGCCTGAGGCAAGTGATTTTCGAACATTCCGGTCAAGTGTAAAGAAAAGTATTCTCGAACTGGGAGAATACCACCGTTTCTCAAAAGGCATTTTTGCCTGGGTCGGGTTCTCAACAAAATTTATTCCCTATACCGCCTGTGAACGTGCCAACGGAACAACGAAGTGGAATTTCCGGAAGCTGCTGAAATATGCCATTGGCGGAATTATCGACTATTCCACAGCGCCGCTTCGCCTTGCGATCTGGCTTGGCTGCGGTGCCGGCGCAGCTGCAGTGCTGTACCTGGTCGTGGTACTGCTTCAGAAGCTGATCTGGGGCATTGACGTCCCCGGGTATGCAACAATCGTGCTGTTAATCCTGTTTTTTTCCAGTGTCCAGCTCTTCTGTATCGGTCTCATCGGTGAATATGTAGGCCGCGCTTTTGAACAATCCAAGGGAAGGCCTGTTTACATTGCCAAAGAAATTCTGGAATCAAAATCAGAAGCTGAATAATAATAAGTGCGGATGGCTTTTTGCCATCCGCATTGCTTTCATAATTTGTTGCGTGGCGTTGCCTTAAATTTCCTGTCTGCCTTCCAGCGCACGTGAAAGCGTAACCTCATCGGCATACTCCAGCTGGCTGCCGACGGGAACTCCATAGGCGAGCCGCGTCACTTTTACCTCCATCGGGCGAAGAAGCCGTGAAATGTACATTGCCGTAGCCTCCCCCTCCGTATCCGGATTTGTGGCCATGATTACCTCTTTTACATTTCCCTTTCCCACACGCCGAAGCAGCTCCTTCAGGCGGATATCGTCCTGGGTAATATGGTTCAGCGGGGAAATGACGCCGTGAAGCACATGGTACACACCCGTAAATTCTCTGGAGCGCTCCAAGGC